>JAHELM010000320.1 GCA_024644185.1 Rhodospirillales bacterium
CTTCGTCGCCGCGCCGGGGAACAAGCTGGTGTCGCTGGACTACAGCCAGATCGAGCTGCGCATCCTCGCCCACATGGCCGGGATCGAGCCGCTGCGCCAGGCCTTCCGCGACGGCATCGATATCCACGCGCTGACCGCATCCCAGGTGTTCGGGGTGCCGGTGGACGGCATGGACCCGATGGTCCGGCGCAGCGCCAAGGCGATCAATTTCGGCATCGTCTACGGCATCAGCCCCTTCGGCCTCGCCCGCCAGCTTGGCATCGGCCAAGGCCAGGCCAAGGCCTATATCGACGCCTATTTCGAGAAATATCCCGGCATTCGCGCCTTCATGGAGGCGATGAAGGCCGAGTGTCGCAGACACGGCCGCGTCGAGACCCTGTTCGGCCGGCGCATCCACATCCCGACCATTATCGACAAGAACCCGGCCCGCCGCGGCTTCGCCGAGCGCCAGGCGATCAACGCGCCGATCCAGGGCAGCGCCGCCGACATCATCAAACGCGCCATGATCCGCGTGCCCGGGGCGCTGGCCGATGCAAGGCTGGATTCGGTAATGCTGCTGCAGGTGCACGACGAATTGCTGTTCGAGGCGCCCGCGGACCAGGTTGAGCGCACGATCGCGACCATGCGCGAAACCATGGAAGCCGCCGCCGGCCCGGCCCTGACGCTCACCGTTCCGCTGACCGTGGACGCCGGCGCCGCCGACACCTGGGCCGAGGCGCACTGAACCCGTTCGGAACCGGTTCCGGGGTCTTTCGGGGGCAGACCCCGCATTCCATTCATCGCTGCGCAGCCGGCGAACCCGGTCGCGGGCGCGGCACCTTCGGCGCCTGACGCCCGCTCCCGGTCCTCCTCCCCCACCCTGCGAAACGTCAGCCCGGTTCGATGTTCTGGTTCATCCGGAACAGGTTCCCCGGATCGTATTTGGTCTTCAGCCTGGCCAGCCGCGCGTGATTCTTGCCATAGACCTGGGCCACGCGCCCGCCCTCGTCATCGGGCATGAAGTTGATATAGGCGCTGCCGGCGGCGTGTTTCGCGGTGGCGTCGAACAGCTTGCGAGCCCAGCCGATGCCGGCCTTGTCCTGCGATGCCTCGCGCCACCGCGTGTGCACGTTCATGATGAAATGCGACGACCGTACCGGATAGGCGGTGGCATCGGCGGCGATCCGGCTCATCCTGCCGCCCACATGGGCGATGAAGATTTCGCATTCCGGCGACGGCAGGGTGCGCACCGCGCCGACGATCTCGCCGATCGCCGCATCCGACAGCGCGGTGAAATCGTGGCTCTTCCAGTAGTTGCGGGCGCCCGGCGTCAAGAGCGGATCGAAAGCCGCCTGCCAGCCGGCGAAGGGATGCGGCGAGACCACATCGGCGATCGGCTTGCCCAGCCCACGCAGCTCGGCGACCGCCTTTTCCCCCGCCTTCATGTCGCCGCACCAGCAGAGCGCGAAGATCAGCACTTCCCGCCCGTGCCACTCCGTCGGGATGAAGGGCAGCGGCGGCGCCTTGCGCATGACCACCCAGCAGGTCAGCTCATCCGGCGCCGCGTCGGCGATGCGGCGGTATTGCTTCAGCAAGTCCGGCGCATCGTCCAGCGGATGCACGATCAGCCCCGACAGCACCTCGGGTCCGACCGGATGCGCCTGGAACTCGAACGAGGTCACCACGCCGAAATTGCCGCCGCCGCCGCGCAGAGCCCAGAACAGGTCGGGGTTTTCCTTGGCGCTGGCGTGCCGCATGGCACCGTCGGCGGTGACCACATCGGCCGACAGCAGGCAATCGATGGTCATGCCGTATTTGCGTGTCGTCCAGCCGAAGCCGCCGCCCAGCGTCAGCCCGGCGATGCCCGTGGTCGAATTGATGCCGCTGGGCACGGCCAGACCATGCGCCTGGGTTTCCTTGTCCACATCGCCCAGTGTCGCCCCCGGCTCGACCCGGGCGATGCGGGCGCGCGGGTCGACCCAGACCGACTTCATCCGCGACAGGTCGATCGTCATGCCGCCGTCGCAGACGGCATTGCCGGCGATGTTGTGGCCGCCGCCGCGAACCGCCAGAAGCAGCTTTCGCGCGGCCGCGAAACCCACGGCGCGCGCCACATCGGCGGCGCCGGCGCAGCGCACGATCAGCGCCGGCCGGCGATCCGCCATGGCGTTCCAGATCGTGCGCGCCTCGTCGTATCCGGCGTCGCCGGCGACGCAGACCTGGCCGCGCAGCCCGCCGGCCAGAGACGCCATGTCTTCGTTGCCGATCCTGACTGTATTGCCATCCAGAGTTCTCACTCCCAGACTCGCCATATTCGCCTCCATTTTCATATTCGTTGCGGGGCACGGTATTTGCCCGTGCAGGCGAATGTATTCCCACTCGATTTATTCGATCAACTCCACGATCTGTACTGCCCCTTCGGGTTGAATTCTGCTATTGTCGGGGGCGGTGGGATAAAAACGAACGAACAAGGGGGTTACTGTGGAGAATACCAGAGGCGGGTACGGGCAGTTCTGCCCGGTGGCGATGGCGTCCGAGATCATCTGCACGAGATGGACGATGGTGTTGCTGCGGGAGTTCTGCGCCGGCGGCACGCGGTTCAACGAATTGCACCGGGGCGTGCCGCGCATGTCGCCGACATTGCTGGCCAAGCGCCTGAAGGAACTGGAGGCCGCGGGCGTCATCGAGCGCACCGCCAGGGGCGACGGCGCGGCGGCCGAATACCGGCTGACGCCGGCCGGCGAGGACCTGAAGCCGATCGTCATGGCGGTGGGTTTCTGGGGCCAGCGCTGGGTCGAGACCCAGGCCTCGCTGGACAACCTGGATCCCGGCCTGCTGATGTGGGACATGCGCCGCAACGTCGATCCGGAGCCGCTGTCGCCCGGCCGCTGCACGGTGCAGTTCGAGTATTCGGACCTGCCCTCGACAAAGCGGCACTACTGGCTGGTGGTCGAAGAGGGCGCGGTCGACCTCTGCTATGCCGATCCCGGTTTCGATGTCGATCTTTACGTGGTCTGTCCGCTGCGCGCCATGACCGCCATCTGGATGGGCCTTTCGACGATGGACAAGGAAGTCGCCGCCGGGCGGCTGGAACTGATCGGCCCGGCCGCGCTGTGTGCGTCCCTGCGGCGGTCGCTGCGCCTCAGCCCCTTTGCCGGGGAAAAGAAACGGGTGGCCTGAACGGCGCTTGCCGGGATCGTGCCGGTCTCGCATACTCGGGCCATGAGCGTCGACACGTCAGCGCATTCGCGCCGCCACCACGACATGGGCGGGCTTCCCGCCGGGGCGGTGGACCGCCACGAGCACGATCACGCCCCCTGGGAAAAGCGGGTGGACGCGATCATGCGCCTGCTGTCCGACCCGAAACGGCGCATCCTGAAAGTGGACGAGCTGCGCCGCGGCATCGAGGAGCTGGGCCCGGGCGTCTATGACGCGCTGGGCTATTACGAGCGCTGGATCGCCTCGATCGCCAATATCCTGATCGAAAAGGGCGTCATCGAGATCGACGAGCTGGGCCGCCGCATGGCGGCGATCGAGGCGCGGCACGAGGCGGCGCGCGCGAAAGGCAAGGGCGCATGACCGCCGCGCGCTTCCCGGTCGGTGCCCCGGTACGCGTCCGCCGCGCCTGGCCGCCCGGCCATGTGCGCGCGCCGTGGTATCTGCGCGGCCATCGCGGCGAGGTCTGCGCGGTCGTCGGCGATTTCGGCAATCCGGAGGAACTGGCCTACGGGCGGCGCGAGGGGGCGAAACTGACGCTCTATCGCGTACGCTTCCATCAGACGGAAATCTGGCCGGAATATTCCGGGCCCACCGCCGACACGCTGGAAACCGAAATCTACGAAAACTGGCTGGAGCCGGCGGCATGAGCGGCGACCACGATCACGACCGCCACCATGACCACGGGCATGACCACGGGCATGGCCACGACCACCCGCCGGGCCG
>JAHELM010000321.1 GCA_024644185.1 Rhodospirillales bacterium
CGACCGCCATCAAGGCGACCCCCAAAACCGGATCGGCATCGGCATGCCCGGTGAAGCCATAGCGGAACCCGTCGATCATGTAAAAGAACGGATTCAGGTGTGCGATCGCCTGGAATGCCTCGGGCAGACGGCGGATCGAATAGAACGTGCCCGACAGGAAGGCCAGCGGGGTGATGATGAAATTCGTCACCGCGGCGATGTGGTCGAATTTCTCCGACCAGATGCCGCCGATCATGCCCAGCAGCGACAGCATCAGCGACGCCGCCAGGGCGTGGAACAGCGCGAAGCCGGGGTTCGGGATCGAGAAGTCGACGAAGGCCGACATGCCGATCACGGTGGCGATGCCCACCACCATGCCCCGCGTCGTGCCGCCCATCGCGAAGCCGACGGTCAGCTCGCCCGGCGACAGCGGCGGCATCAGTACATCGACGATATTGCCCTGCACCTTGGCGATGACCAGCGAGGACGAGGTATTGGCGAAGGCGTTCTGCACCATTGCCATCATGACCAGGCCCGGCGCCAGGAACTGCGCGAAGGGAACGCCGTTCACCACCTCGACCGCGCGGCCCAGCGCCAGGGTGAACACCGCCAGAAACAGCAGCGTCGTCACCACGGGAGCGGCGATCGTCTGGGTGAAAACCGACATGAAGCGCCGGACCTCTTTCAGATAGAGGGTCCAGAGGCCAAGCCAGTTAACGGCGCCGAGATGTCGCGGTGTGGGGGAGTCGGTCATGGTTCCGGGGTATATTGCATATGGTGGTCGAGGAGTTCCGGCCTGGCGGCGCGCACCTTACTCTCCCCGCCGGTTCCCGACAAGAAGCCCGCGAAGCGAGCGCGGCGCGCCTTTGAAAAAGATGGTGGGCCGACCCCGCCGGTCCATGGGGACCATGCCGTTGGCATCGAACCGCCGGCATGTGATATTGAGCATCGATGGCCGAGGACAAGTCACCGCGCGGCGAAAAGCCGGCACGCAAGCCGCCGAAGAAGGCGACGGCGCGGTATCTGGAGAATGTCGCGCTGTGGTATCTGCAGCGCTTTGCCGCCTCGACCGAATCCCTGCGCCGGGTTCTCATGCGCCGGGTGGACAAATCGGCGCAGGCGCACGAAACCGACCGCGCGGAGGGCGCGGCATTCGTCGAGGATATTCTTCAGCGGTACCGCCGGGCCGGGCTGCTGGATGACCGCGCCTATGCGGCGGCGCGCACCGCCAGCCTGAACCGGCGCGGCGTCTCCAGCCGGGGCGTACAGGCCCGCCTGGCCGCCAAGGGGGTCGCCGCCGGCGATGTGGCCGCGGCGCTGGACACGCTTCGCGAGACGGTTGCCGACCCCGATCTGGCCGCCGCTGTCGCCTATGTCAGGCGCCGCCGTCTCGGCCCCTTCCGGGCCGCCGCCGAGCGCGCCGGCTATCGCGACCGCGATCTCGCCGCGCTGGGCCGCCAGGGATTCGGTTACGATATCGCCCGCCGCGCGGTCGATGCCGCCGACCCGGACGCGCTGGACTCCCTGGTTCCCGACTGAGTTTTCCGACTGGCCGCAAGAAACGGAATGCGGCACCCCATGATGTGGTCTATGCATCCGCCCGCATGGCGCTGATTGGAGTCGGACATGGCCGTGGCCACGACAAGGCTGACGATGAATACGCGGGAATGGGCCATCCTCGGCCTGCTGTCGGTGATCTGGGGCGGCTCGTTCTTCTTCAACGGCATTGCCGTCAAGGGACTGCCGCCGCTCGTCATTGTCTGGCTGCGGGTCGCGCTGGCGGCGCTGGCGCTGCATCTGGTCCTGCGCGCCCTCGGCCAGCGACTGCCGCGCGACCGACGGATCTGGGGTGCCTTTCTTGTCATGGGATTGTTCAACAACATGGTGCCGTTCAGCCTGCTGGTCTGGGGGCAGACGCATATCGCCGGCGGGCTGGCCTCGATCCTGAACGCGACGACGCCGCTGTTCACCGTGGTCGTGGCGCATGTCTGGACCAGCGACGACCGGATGACCGGCGGGCGGGTGGCCGGTATCCTGGCCGGGGTCGCCGGCGTCGCGGCGATGATCGGGCCGACCGCGCTGGGCGGCCTGGGCTCCGACCTGCTGGCCGAACTCGCCTGCCTGGGCGCCGCGCTGTCTTACGGGATATCCGGCAATTTCGGCCGGCGCTTCGGGCGCATGGGGGTGTCGCCCCTGCACACCGCCGCCGGCCAGGTCACCGCCTCGGCCACCCTGCTGCTGCCGATCGTGCTGCTGGTGGATCGCCCGTGGGCGCTGGCCATGCCGGGGATCGGGGTCTGGATCGCGGTGGCGGGGCTTGCGCTGCTGTCGACCGCCTTTGCCTATCTGCTGTTCTTCCGGCTGCTGGCCACCGCCGGGGCATCGAACCTGTCGCTGGTCACGTTCCTGGTGCCGGTCAGCGCCATCCTGCTCGGCACGCTGTTCCTGGGCGAACACCTGGAGCCCCGCCATTTCGCCGGCATGGCCCTGATCGGCCTCGCCGCCATCGACGGCCGCCCCGCCCGGGCATTGAAAAACCTGTTCACCGCTCGATCTGGCTGATCCTTAGCCCGGGCCTGGTTTCCCGTCCCGCCGCATCCCGCCTTCGGCGGCCGGTTTGCCGCCGCCGGGGAGGACGATGAATCGGCGCTGGCGCTGCGTGGCGCGCGGGGTGGCGGCGTAGACCTGCTTGGTGGCCTCGATCAGCAGCACGCCGGCAAAGGTCTGGAACAGGCGGGCGCCGATGCGTTCCAGCGCCGGGGCCGATTGCAGCACCAGCCGCCGGTCGATCGGCGGCACATAGAGCGCGCGGCCGGTATCGGTGGGGGTGAACAAGTTGTCGCGCAGCACCCGCTTGATCTGGCCATTGCTGTAGGGATGACCGTGGCCGAACGGCGTGCGCTCGCTGCGCGCCCAGATCCCCGACCGGTTCGGCACCACGATCAGCATCCGCCCGTCGCCCTTCAGCACCCGCCAGGCCTCGCGCATCAGGCCGCGAAGCTGTTCGCTGGATTCCACCGCATGCACCATCACCAGGCGGTCGATCGACAGGTCGGGCAAGGGCAGTTCGGTTTCCCAGGCCAGCGCCGCCAGGCCGGGCTCGCCCGGTGGCCAGGGCATCACCCCCTGTCCGGCCGGCGACAGCGCCAGCACGCGGTCGGCCTCGGTACGGAACTGCTGCAGATAGGGGGTGGCATAGCCATAGCCCAGCACCGTCATGCCGCGCACCGAGGGCCAGAAGGCGCGTATGCGCCGGCGGATGACCCGCCGCGCCACATTGCCCAGCGGCGAGCGGTAGAATTCGTCCAGATCGATGGCATCGGTCCACATGGTCTCGACTCTAGAGCAGCTTCCGGGCGAACGGAATCGCTTTTCGCGGTCCCGTCCGCCCGGACAAGGCCGCGCGCTCCTTCAAACAGCGGGCACTATTCCACCGGGACTCCGCGCGCCGGGAAATCCCCGCGCCGGCGGCCGGAACCGGCGGCCGGGCTTGTCCTGTTCGGCACGCGCGGTGTAGTCTCCCGGCCCGGCCAGCAGAGAAAGGCGACGAGATGGCGGTGCTCGAAATCCTGCAGATCCCCGTTCTCAACGACAATTACGTCTATCTGGCGCATGAGGCGGAGAGCGGCGCGACCGCCGTCGTCGATCCCGCCGTGGCTGGCCCGGTGCTGGAGGCCGCCGCCGCGCGCGGCTGGCGCATCACGCATATCCTGAACACCCATCATCATGGCGACCATGTGGGCGGCAATCTGGAGATCAAGGCGGCGACCGGGTGCGCCATCGTCGGCGCGCGGTCGGATGCCGGCCGCATACCGGGGATCGACGTGCAGGTCGGCGAGGGTGACACTTGCGCGCTGGGCGGCGCGGTGGCCCGCGTGTTCGACGTTCCCGGCCATACCAGCGGGCATATCGCCTACTGGTTCGAGGAATCGGCGGCG
>JAHELM010000322.1 GCA_024644185.1 Rhodospirillales bacterium
CCGGGCGAGACGGCGGATTCGGCGCTGATGTTCCTGCCGTCCGAGGCGGTCTATGCCGAACTGCATGCCGAGCTTCCGGCGGTGATCGAGAAGTCGCACCGGGCGCGGGTCTATATCGTGTCGCCGACGACGCTGATGGCGACGCTGAACACCATCCGCGCGGTGCTGAAGGACGCGCAGATGCGCGAGCAGGCCGGCAAGATCCTCGAGGAAGTCGGCCGGATGACCGACGATGTGTTGCGCCTCGACCAGCGGGTGGAAAACCTGCAGCGCCATTTCGACCAGGCCACCGACGACGTGCGCCAGATCCGCGTCTCGGCCGACAAGGTCAGCAAGCGCGCCGGCCGCATCCAGGAGATGGAACTGGACGAACTCGAGGGGCCGCGGGACGCCATCGAAAAGGTGGCCGCCCCGAAGCTGAGCCTCGCCGCCGGCAAGCGCGACGCCGAATAGCGCCCGGGGCGCGCCGCCTGCATTTCAGGAAGTTCATTTTGCGGCCAGCCGCCGGTCATCGGGACCGGGTCATACTGACCCTGTTCCGCGTGCCTGACCTGCGGCGGCCGAGCCGATTTTCCTTGCGACGGCAAGGCTGTCGAAGGCTCCCCTCCACCGCCGCAGGTCTTGGGCGCGCGTCTTTTCACCATGCAATCCAGGACGAATCCATCATGAACGATACGCGGAGACACTATTTCCTCCCGCTTGCCTTCCTTTTCCTCGCGCTGATCCTCGCCACGCCGTCGCATGCCGCGACCGCGGTCAAGGTCCTGCTCTGGGACAAGGGCGGGGATGCGGAGATGTCGACCGATCTCGGCATGGGCGCCAAGGATATGTCGAAGGCGACAATGGGAGTGCGGCTCTCCACCGCCACGGTTCCGGCCGGCGACGTCACCTTCGAAGTCACCAATGACTCGAAGGAAACCGTGCACGAAATGATCATCGCGCCGGTACCGGCCGGCGGCAAGCCGCTGCCCTACATCGCCGCCGACAACCTTGTCGACGAGGACGGGGCGAATCATCTCGGCGAGGTTTCGGAACTCGACCCGGGCAAGTCCGGCGCCCTGCGCCTGAATCTGAAGCCCGGAAAGTACGTTCTGTTCTGCAACATTCCCGGTCACTACATGACCGGAATGTGGGCCGTACTCACGGTCAAGTAAGTTCCTTTCTCTGCGTTCAGCCTCCCTGACGGCTGCCTGGTCCCCCGGGCAGCCGTTTTTTTTGCCGCGCTTCCTGCGTCCTTCCGTCGCTATACTTGCCCCGGCTCCCATGCTAAAAAGTTCAGGTTCTGTCTGCCGCCGAACGTCGGTAGCCGATCTCCGAGATAAATATCCGCGTTCCGCGTTCCGCGTCCGGGCCCTGCAACGACGTGGCAATTCGTGTCCGTTGCATAGTGCCGGCCGGCGTTACAGGCATGTGCCGCGGGCAATCACGCCGGCGGCGATGACACCCCAGGAGCGTTGACGATGAAGACCACAAGAAGCGGCTATTTCTACTTCCTCGCGGTGCTTATTCTGACACTGGCCCACGCCGCGCCCGTACAGGCGGCGACCACGATCAATGTCTCGTTGTGGGACAAGGGCGGAAACGTGGCGAATCCGACCGACCTGGGAATGCAGGCCAGGGACTTGTCGGGGGCGACGATGGGCGTCAAGCTCTCCGCGGCCACGGCCAAGGCCGGCTGGGTGACCTTCGTGGTGACCAACGATTCGAAGGAAACCATCCACGAGATGCTGATATTCCCGGTTCCCGCCGATGGCCAGCAGATTCCCTACGACGCCGGTGAGGCCCGCCTCGATGAGGAAAAGGGTGGCGATCTCGGCGAGGTCTCCGAACTCGATCCGGGCAAATCCGGCGAACTGAAGCTGGAACTGAAGCCGGGAAAATACGCGCTGATCTGCAATATCGCGGGCCATTACATGGCCGGCATGTGGACCGTTCTTACCGTCGAATAAGGGTTGCGTTCAGCCCTTCGGATGGCTGCCCGGCCGCGGTCGGGCAGCCATATTCCTCAAAGAACCCCGGTTCCCTCAAGGAAATTCAGGAGCAACTGCTTGCCGTTCGGCAGCGGCCGGTAGTTTTCGGCGTATTCGGGGTGGCTGTGGCGCCACGAGGCGGCCATCATCTGGTGCGCGGCCTCAGGGTGAAACTGCACGGAAAACCAGTTGCCGCCGTGGTCCAGCGCCGCGCAGGGCAGTTCCGGGCGGGTCGCCAGAACCTTCGCCCCCTTGGGCAGCGCCGCCACATGTTCCTGGTTGGCGAAATGGAATTCCGGCCGCGGGTCGTAGCCGCGAAACAGGAAATGCGCCTGCCCCGCCGCGGTCAGATGCACCGGCAGGGTGCCGGCCATCCAGCCGGTCGGGATCGGCTCGACCGGGGCGCCCTCGGCATCCGATACCATCTGGTGGCCGCCGCAGATCGCCAGCAGCGGCCGGCCGGTCGCCCGATACCCCGTCAGCCAGCGCCGCGTGGCGTGCTGCCAGTCCAGATTGTCGTGCACCGAATGATAGCTGCCGCCCAGGATCACCGCGTCGGCCTCGCCCGGCTCCGGCAGCGCCTCGCCGCGGCAGACAAAGACGCCGTGGTATTGCAGCCGGTCGGCGATGCCCAGCGCCCGCAGTTGCAGGAATACCCAGTGTGCCTCGTCGTCGCCGCCCGGCACCTCGTCGTAGACTGCCGGATCGTAGCGGCCGGGCTGGCCGATCATCGACACGAACAATACGCGCTTCATCCTGACCCCGCTCCCCGTGCCTAGCCTTCCGCCGCCCGGCGCGCCTTGAGCGCCGCGGTCAGCGTCCCGTCGTCCAGGTAATCCAGCTCGCCGCCCACCGGCACGCCATGCGCCAACCCGGTCACCGCGACGCCGGTCGGCGCCAGGATATGGGTGATGTAATGCGCGGTGGTCTGGCCGTCCACGGTCAGGTTGGTGGCGAGGATCACCTCGTTGATCCCGCCCGCGGCGGCCTGGCGCAGCAGTGCCGGGATGCGCAGATCGTCCGGCCCGACCCCGTCGATCGCCGACAGCGTGCCGCCCAGCACATGATATCGCCCGCGGAAGGCGCCGGTGCGTTCCAGCGCCCACAGGTCGGCCACGTCCTCGACCACGCAGACCACCCCGGCATCGCGCGTCGGATCGGCGCAGATGCGGCAGGGATCGACGGTGTCGATATTGCCGCAGGTGGAGCAGGGGCGGATGGTGCGCGCCGCCTCGTCGAGGGCGCGCGCCAGCGGCTCCAGCAGGGTCTCGCGCCGCTTGATGAGCTGCAACGCCGCCCGCCGTGCCGACCGCGGCCCCAGCCCCGGCAGGCGCGCCAGCAGCGCGATCAGTCGTTCGATCTCGTTCATGAGGACAATCCGCCGGCCCGGCTCCGGTTCAGAACGGCAGTTTCACGCCGGGGGGAAGCTGCAATCCGCCCATGATCTCGGCGGTCTTCTGTTTGGCGAAGTCGTCGACCTTGGCGCGCGCGTCGTTGATCGCCGCGACGATCAGATCCTCGAGGATTTCCTTGTCCTCCGGCTTGATCAGGCTGGCGTCGATGGCGATGCCGCGCGCCTCGCCCTTGCCGTTCAGGGTGACGCTGACCATGCCGCCGCCGGCCTTGCCGGTCACTTCCATGGCCTCCAGCCCGGCCTGCATCTCCTGCATCCGGTTCTGCACGTCCTGCGCCTGTTTCAGCATCTGGCCGAGATTTTTCATGCTTTCGGGGTCTCCAAATCGATGGGTTCGGGGCGGGGCTCAGTATTCGTCCTCGTCCCAGTCGGGGTGCGGCTCGCCGGCGCTGTCCGGTGCGGTCGGGTCGGCATCGGGCATGGCGCGGGCCGAGGGCGTGACGCGGGTGATGCGGGCGCCGGGGAACAGCTTCTTCGCCGTCTGCACCAGCGGATGCATGGCGGCCGTCTCGCGCTCGTGCCGTTCCGC
>JAHELM010000323.1 GCA_024644185.1 Rhodospirillales bacterium
ACCCGAACCCCCGGATATTGGGGATACGGACAGCCTACAGTCAAGCCGCGCCACCGGCGTCACCCGAACGGGTAATACGGGAAGTCAGCCGGAGGCGATCTCGTCGCGCAGCATCTCCAGCGCCAGCCATTCCTCCTCGGCGGCGGAAAGTTCGCCGCGGGCCGCGGCCGCCCGTTTGGCGATGCGCTCGAAGCCGGCGCGGTCGCGCGCATAGTGCAGCGGATCGGCCATCTGGCCTTCCAGCCCGGCGATTTCCGCCTCCAGCGCGGCGATGCGGCCGGGCAACAGCTCCAGCGCCCGCTGTTCCTTGTAGCTCAGTTTCCGGCGCGTGGCCGCCACCGGCCGCGTCGGGGCCGCCTTCGTTCCGCCCTTGGTGCTTCCCGCCCGCAACGCCTTCCCGGTGGGGCGCTGGCGCAGATAGTCGGAATAGCCGCCGGGATATTCGCTGGCCGTGCCGTCGCCCTCGACCGCGATGGTGGAGGTTGCCACCCGGTCGAGGAAATCGCGGTCATGACTGACAACCAGCACCGTACCGTCGTAATCCGCCAGCATTTCCTGCAGCAGATCCAGCGTATCCATATCCAGGTCGTTGGTCGGCTCGTCGAGCACCAGAAGGTTGGACGGCCTGGCCAGCGCGCGGGCCAGCAGCAACCGGTTGCGCTCGCCGCCCGACAGGCTTTCCACCGGGCTGCGGGCCTGCGCCTCGGCGAACAGGAAGTCGCGCAGATAGGACACGACGTGGCGCGGCTGGTCGCCGACCATCACCTGGTCGCCGCCGCCCGGACACAGGATCTTCCAGGGCGTAAGGCCGGGCTCCAGTTCCTCGCGCGTCTGGTCGAGATAGTTCATGCGCAGGTTGGTGCCCAGCCGGATCCGGCCGGAATCCGGCGGCAATTCGCCGATCAGCATGCGCAGCAGCGTGGTCTTGCCGGCGCCGTTCGGGCCGATCAGGCCGACCCGGTCGCCGCGCAGGATGCGGGTCGAGAATCCGTCGATCACGGATCGCTCGCCATAGCGCTTGACGATGTCCTCGGCCTCGATCACCAGGCGGCCGCTGGTGCCGGCCCCGGCCGCGTCCAGCTTCACGCTGCCCGACGCCTTGGCCCGGCGCTGACGGTCGGCGCGCAAATCGTAGAGACGCCGCAGCCGTCCCTGGTTGCGCTTGCGCCGCGCCGTGATGCCCTGATGCGACCAGACGGTTTCCTGGGCGATCAGCTTGTCGAGTTTCGCGGCCTCGACCGATTCGCGCTCGAGGATTTCCTCCGACCACCTCTCGAAATCGGAAAACCCCGCATCGTGGCGCAGCAGCCGGCCACGGTCCAGCCACAGCGTCGCATTGGTGACGCGGCTGAGAAAGGCACGGTCGTGGCTGATCACCACCAGGCCGAAACGCGCATTCGCCAGTCGCTGCTCCAGCCACTCGATGGCGTTCAGGTCGAGATGGTTGGTCGGCTCGTCCAGCAGCAGCACGTCGGGCTCGTCGACCAGCGCGCGCGCCAGCGCGGCGCGGCGGATCTCGCCACCGGACAGGCCCTCGGTGGCCTGCGATCCGTCCAGCCCCAGCGAATCCAGCAGCGATTCGGCGCGGTGCAGCGCCTCCGACTCGTCCGCCGGCAGGCCGGCGGCGACGAAATCCAGCACCGTCGCATGACCCGAGGCGTCGGGTTCCTGCGCCAGGTAGGCGACGCGCACGCGCTGCTGCGTCAGCCGCTTGCCGGCATCCGGCTCGATCAGCCCGGCGGCGATCTTCAGCAACGTCGATTTGCCGGAACCGTTGCGCCCGACCAGGCAGATACGGTCCTCGCGGCCGACCGCCAGATCGAGATCGCGGAACAGGGGGGCTCCGCCGAATCCCAGCGTAATGCCCTTGAGAGTAAGAAGAGGTGCCGTCACGGAAAGCGGCGTCGCTGCGCCCGGTTGTTCATGCGGCCGCAGTCATGCCCCAGCCGGGCCGGCGACGCAAGCCGCACGATCAGTCGGTACCGCGCAGGATGCGGACGGCGGCGTTGAGCTGGCTCATCCGCTTGTGGTCGCCGCCGCCGCTGTCGGGGTGGTGGATCGCCGCCAGCGTCCGATACCGCTTGCGGGCGGTCTCGGCCGAAGGCTCCGCCCCCGGCGGAAAGCCCAGGATGTAAAGCGCGTCGGCGCGGCTGCACACCGCGTGGTCCAGCGGCTCGAAGGCCATGACCTCGACCTGGCGGCGCAGGCGCGCGAGCTCGGCCTCGGCGAGGCCCAGTCTTTCATCCGCGTCGGGTCGCTGTCCCGACTCGAGGCGAAGCATCAGGTCGCCCCGGTCCATGGCCAGCGCCACGGCGAGCGCGCGGCGGATGGTGGCGGGCTCGAGGCCGGCCACCATGCGAATCTGCAGGCGGGGTTTGCGCCGCCAGACCTTGCCGGCGCTGGGACCCGATTTCAGGGTAATGGCTTCGCGGTCCTCCCAGTCGGGCTCGCCGGGATCGGGCCAGCCCTCCACTTCGACCGGCAGCAGCAGCAGGACCGCCCGCGCCAGCGTGCCGGCGTTCACCCCCCGGCGCGCCGCCAGGGCCAGCACGTCGTCGCGGAAAGTGCTGGAGCAGGGAACGACATAGGAAACGTTCTTTTCCTCGCGCCCGTCGGAGCCGGAGGCGGCCGCCTCGTTCCAGTCGTCCGGTTGGTCCATCTTGTCGCCCAGCCACAGGCGGCGGCGGCGCGCGCGCGCGTCCAGCGCCTTCAAGGTTCCCTCGCCATAGACTATCCGGTCGCGCGCCATGTTCGTCAACCGACCCCCGTATCGACCAAGCGTTACCGCTGCATCGCGCTGCAAGAACGGTGCCGGGGCTTGGTTAAGAAATGTGAAGAATCAGGCGCGCAGCTTGCCGCCGGTCTGCTTGCCGACGGCGGCGACGATCGCCGCCGCGACTCTCTCGATCTCTTCGTCGGTGAGCGTGCGTTCCGCCGGCTGCAAGGTCACGGCAATGGCCACCGACTTCATGCCGGGGCCGACATTCGCCCCTTCATAGACGTCGAAGACCGCGACATCGGCGATCAGCGTCTTGTCGGCGCCTCTGGCGGCCCGCAGGACCGTCTCGGTCGGAACCGTCGATTCGACGACAAAGGCGAAATCCCGGCCGGTGGACTGGAACGGCGAGGGCCTCAGCAGCGGTCGCGCCTTGCCGCCCTTGCCGCGCGGCTGCGGAATCCGGTGCAGGAAGATTTCGAAGGCACAGGCCGGGCCCTTGACGTCCATCGCCCGAAGGATGCCGGGATGGATCTCGCCGAACAGCGCCAGGACGTTCGGCCCCAGGCGCAATGCGCCGGAGCGGCCCGGATGGTACCAGGACGGCGCATCGCGCGTGACCTGAAGGTTATCGACCGGGGCGCCGCAGGCGGCCAGCACGGCCATCGCATCGGCCTTGACGTCGAAGGCGTCGACGGCACGCGGCGGCGCGGCCCAGTGGCGCGGGCCGGTGCGGCCGGACCGCAGGCCGGCGGCGACCGTATCCTCGCCCTGCGGCGTGTCGTCGCGGAAGGTCGGACCGACCTCGAACAGCGCCACGTCGGGATAGCCGCGATCGGTATTGCGGCCGGCGGCGGCAATCAGGTTCGGCAGGATCGACGGCCGCATCTGCGAAAGCTCGGCGCTGATCGGATTCTCCAGCCGCAGCGCCGGGTTGCCGCCACCGAACAGGGCGGCATGGTCCCCGGCCATGAACGACCAGGTCACGGCCTCCATCATGCCGCGTCCGGCAAGGATCTTGCGGGCGAAGCTCTCGCGGCGCTGTCCGGCGCTCAGAACCAGACCGGGCAGGGCCGACGGCCGGTCCAGCGGCACCGCCGGAATGGCATCCAGGCCGCGCACCCGCAGTATTTCCTCGACCAGGCAGGCCTCGCCGTCGATATCGGGCCGCCACGATGGCGGGCTGGCGACGATGG
>JAHELM010000324.1 GCA_024644185.1 Rhodospirillales bacterium
CATCGCCCGGCCGCATGGCCGTCGAATCGGTACCGGTCATCTCGTGCCGCGTGCCGTCGGCGCGCTCCACCCAGTTGCGCGCCGTCGCGCCCGGCGCGCCGCCGGCCATGCCGTAGGGCGGCACGATCCGGTGATTGGACAGGATCGACAGCGTCATGGCTTCGAGGAAGCGCAGGCGGCGGACCACGCCGTCGCCGCCCCGGTGCCGGCCCCGCCCGCCACTGTCCGTGCGGATGGCGAAGTCTTCCAGCAGCACCGGGAAGCGATGCTCCAGAACCTCGGGATCGGTCAGCCGGCTGTTGGTCATATGCGTGTGCACCGCCGAGGTGCCGTCGAAATCCGGCCCGGCGCCGGAACCGCCCGCCAGGGTCTCGTAATACTGATAGGTTTCGTTGCCGAAGGTGGTGTTGTTCATGGTTCCCTGGGCGGCCGCCATCACCCCCAGCGCGCCATACAACGCATCGGTGACGACCTGCGAGGTTTCCACATTGCCGGCGACCACCGCCGCCGGATAGCGCGGCGCCAGCATCGAGCCTTCAGGGATCACCAGTTCGATCGGCTTCAGGCAGCCTTCGTTCATCGGGATGTCGTCGTCGACCAGCGTACGGAAAACGTACAGCACGGCGGCGCGGCAGACCGCCGTGGGCGCGTTGAAATTGCTGCCCAGCTGCGCGCTCGATCCGGTGAAATCGACGCGGGCGCTGCGCGCCGCACGATCGATGTCGATCTTCACATGGACCTTGGCGCCATTGTCCATCGGATAGGTGAACGCGCCGGTCTTCAGCACGCCGATCACCCGGCGCACCGATTCCTCGGCATTATCCTGCACATGCCCCATATAGGCGCGCACCACGTCGAGGCCGAAATGCCCGAGCATGCGGCGCAGCTCCGCCACGCCCTTCTCGTTGGCGGCGATCTGCGCCTTCAGGTCGGCCACGTTCTGATGCGGATTGCGCGACGGATAGCGGCCCGAGGCGAGCAGATCGTAAAGTTCCTTTTCGCGGAAATGCCCCCGGTCGATCAGCAGGAAGTTGTCGATCAGGACGCCTTCTTCCTCGACCGTGCGACTGTTCGGCGGCATCGAGCCCGGAGTGACTCCGCCGATATCGGCATGGTGGCCGCGGCTGCCGACCCAGAACAGGATCTCGCTTCCCTTGTCGTCATGGACCGGCGTGACCACGGTAATATCGGGCAGATGCGTGCCGCCATTGTAGGGGGCGTTCAGTACGAACACATCGCCGGGCCGGATCCGCCCTTCATTGCCCTCGATCACCGCGCGCACGCTTTCGCCCATCGAGCCCAGATGCACCGGCATATGCGGCGCATTGGCGATGAGCTGACCCTGGGTGTCGAAGATCGCGCAGGAAAAATCCAGCCGTTCCTTGATGTTCACCGAATAGGCGGTGTTCTGCAGGGTGAAACCCATCTGCTCGGCGATCGACATGAAAAGGTTGTTGAACACCTCCAGCATGACCGGATCGACCGTGGTGCCGATGGCCTGGCGCTTCGGCAGCGCCACCACGCGGCACAGCACCAGATCGCCGCTGGCCCGCATCTCGGCCTGCCAGCCGGGCTCGACCACGGTGGTCGCGGTCGCCTCGCGGACGATCGCCGGCCCGTCGATCTTCTGCCCGGCCGCCAGCGCGTCGCGATCGTAGACCGGCGTATCGTGTTCGGCCCCGGCCATCCGCGCGCGCACGGTATCCAGCGGCGTTGCCACGGCCGTCCCGCCGGCCACCAGACCGCCGGAGGCCGCGGCAACGTCGGCGGTGGCGCCGATCGCCTCGACCGCCGCCGTCTCGACCACCAGCGGCTTGCCGTCCATGACGAAACCATAGCGCTGCCGATGCGCCTCGGCGAAGGCGTCGGCCATCGCCCGTGCGTCGGCATGGTCGACGACGATGGCGGTATCGGTGCCCTGGTATTTCAGGTGGACGCGACGGACGACGCGCCGCCGCGCCGCGGGAATGTGCTGGGCTTCCAGTTCGGCCTCGGCCTCCGCCGCCAGACCGTCCAGGATCGCCGCCAGACGCGGCGGCAGGTCGGCATCCAGCAGCGCTTCCACCGAGGTCTCGCGCAGCGCGCGGATATCGGCCAGCCCCATGCCATAGGCCGACAGCACGCCGGCGAAGGGATGCAGATAGACCGTCTTCATGCCCAGCGCGTCGGCCACCAGGCAGGCATGCTGCCCGCCGGCGCCGCCGAAGCAGCACAGCGTGTAGCCGGTGACGTCATAGCCGCGCTGCACCGAGATCTTCTTGATCGCATTCGCCATGTTCTCGACGGCGATGCGCAGGAAGCCCTCGGCCACCTCGGCCGGGCTGCGCCGGTTGCCGGTGGCGCGCTCGATTCCGGTCGCCATCTCGGCGAATTTGCGCCGCACGATTTCGGCATCCAGTTTCGCCTTGCCGTCCGGTCCGAACACGGCCGGGAAGAAATCCGGCTGCAGCTTGCCCAGCATGACGTTGCAATCGGTCACGGTAAGCGGCCCGCCGCGGCGATAGCAGGCCGGACCGGGATTGGCGCCCGCCGATTCCGGCCCGACGCGATAGCGCGCCCCGTCGAAGAAGCAGATCGACCCGCCGCCGGCGGCAACCGTGTGGATGCGCATCATCGGCGCGCGCATGCGTACGCCCGCCACCAGCGTCTCGAAGGCGCGCTCGTACTCGCCGTCGTAATGGGCGACGTCGGTCGAGGTTCCGCCCATGTCGAACGTGATCAGCCGGTCGAATCCGGCCTGGTGCGAGGTGCGAACCGCGCCGACGATGCCGCCGGCCGGGCCGGACAGGATCGAATCCTTGCCCTGGAACATGCGCGCATCGGTCAGCCCGCCGCTGGACTGCATGAACATCAGCCGCACATCGCCCAGCTGGCTGGCCACCTGGTCGACATAGCGGCGCAGGATCGGCGACAGGTAGGCATCGACCACGGTGGTGTCGCCCCGTCCGACCAGCTTGATCAACGGGCTGGTCTGGTGGCTGGTGGAAATCTGCGTGAAGCCGGTCTCGGCGGCAATCCGGGCGACGATGCGCTCGTGCTCGGGATAGCGGTAGCCATGCATGAAGACGATGGCGACGGCGCGCAATCCCTTGTCATGGGCGGCCCGCAGCGCGGCCCGGGCCGCCGCCGGGTCCAGCGGCGTCAGCACGGAGCCGTCGGCACCGACCCGTTCGTCGATCTCGATCGCGTCCTCGTACAGCAGTTCGGGCAGAACGATATTGCGGTCGAACAGGCGCGGCCGGGCCTGGTAACCGATGCGCAGCGCATCGCGGAACCCCCGCGTGGTCACCAGCAGCGTACGCTCGCCCTTGCGCTCCAGCAGCGCGTTGGTGGCGACCGTGGTGCCCATCTTCACCGCATCGACCGCCTCCGACGGGATCGGTTCATCGCGTCCCAGGGCCAGCAGCTCGCGGATTCCCTGCACGGCGGCGTCCTTGTACTGTTCGGGATTTTCCGACAGCAGCTTGTGGGTGACAAGCGTGCCGTCCGGCCGCTGCGCAACCACATCGGTGAAGGTGCCGCCCCGGTCGATCCAGAACTGCCACTCGCCCGCCACCGCATCGTTCCGCGCCGCGCTCATCCGGAATTCTCCCCGTTCCTGTCGTTTCGAAATCGGGCGCATAGTGATAATTCGTCGGTAAATTGTCAACAATTCGTTCATTCACGCGCGCCACGCTTGGCAGATGCGTTGCAAGAGGTTAAGAACCGGGGGATGAGCATCTGGGGAAAGATTCTCGGCGGCGCGGCCGGGTTTGCGCTGGGCGGGCCGCTGGGGGCGCTGATCGGGGCGGCGGCGGGGCATGCGGTCGATGCGATGCGCCGGCCGGCGGAGCCGGGCGACCAGACGAAATCGATCGCCTTCACCATTGCGGTGATCGCGCTGGCCGCCAAGCTGGCG
>JAHELM010000325.1 GCA_024644185.1 Rhodospirillales bacterium
GCCGCGCGTCAGGTCCAGTTGCTGGACCTGACGCGCGGCCGCGCCGCCGGGCCGTTCGACCGCAGCGTCGATATCCAGGTCAGCCGCCTGCGACGCAAGATAGAGGCCGACCCCGCCAATCCCGAGATCGTCAAGACCGTGCGCGGCGGCGGCTATCTGTTCACGCCGGCGGTCGAACGGTCATGAGACTGATTCCCGACAGCCTTTTCGGCCGCTCCCTGGCGGTGCTGTTCGTCGGTCTGCTGGCGACGCACTTCGCCAGTTCGCTGATCCATTACAGCGACCGCGATCAGGCCCTGGCCATCGTCGGCGGCGGTTACGTCGGCGAGCGGATCGCCACCGTCGTCCGGCTGTTCGAGGAGGCCCCGGCGACGGAACGGCTCTGGCTGGCGCATGCGACGAAGCGACCGGGCTTCGCCGTCGCCTGGGGCGATGTTCCCGAACTGCCGGCCGATGGCGAACGCCGGCTGCGGGAAAGCATCGTGGCGGCGATGCTGTCGCTGTCGCTGGACGGTATTGCCGGCGAACGGCTGCGCGTCGCCATCGTCGATCCGGCCGCGGCAGGACCGGCGGCGGTCGACATGCCGGCGCCCCCGGCGGCGGGCACGCCGGATGCCGCGCCCGGCATGGCGCCGATGATGCGCTATCACATGCGGATGATGGGGCCGACGAACGATGGGATGGCGCAGATCCTGCGCGTATCGGTCGGGCTGGCTGACGGAACCTGGCTCAATCTGGCGACGCTGCTGCCGCCTGCGCCGCCTTTCTGGTCTGAACGTCTTGTCCTGTCGCTGTCCGTTACCCTGCTGGCGACGATCCTGCTGGCCGGGTGGGCGGTGCGCCGGATGACGACGCCGCTGGAAGTCATCGCCGGGGCCGCCGACCGGCTGGGTCGCGACATGCACGCGCCGCCGCTGCCCGAAACCGGGCCCGGCGAGGTGCGCCGCGCCGCCCATGCCTTCAACCGGATGCAGGCGCGTATCCGCGATCTGGTCGATGCGCGCACGCGGATGATCGCCGCGATCTCGCACGACCTGCGCACGCCGATCACCCGGCTGCGGCTGCGCGCCGAATTCATCGAGGACGACACACAGCGCGACAAGACCCTGGCCGATCTGGCCGAGATGGAGCAGATGGTCGCCTCGGTCCTTGCCTTTGCGCGGCAGGATGCCGAAGACGAGCCGCGCGAGACCGTCGACCTTGCCGCCCTGGTGCAAGGCGTCTGCGACGATCTTGCCGATGCCGGAAAGAATTGCGTCTTCGCGGGCGCGCCACACACGCCGTTTTCCTGCGCGCCGCTGGCGCTTCGGCGCGCGGTGGCCAATCTGGCCGAGAACGCCGTGCGCTATGGCGGGGTGGCCCGGGTCGCGTTGCGGCCCGAGGCGGACCAGGCGATCATCCGCGTCGACGACGACGGGCCGGGCATCCCCGAGGAGATGATGGCGCGTGTGTTCGAGCCGTTTTTCCGCCTCGAGGCCTCGCGCAGCCGCGAAACCGGCGGTACCGGTATAGGGCTTTGCGTGGTGCAGTCGGTGGCGCGGGCGCATGGCGGCGAAGTGCGCCTGACGAACCGGCCGGAAGGCGGCCTCGGGGCTGAACTCGTCCTGCCCCGCTGAAGCGCCGGTCTTGCCGCCGGCGCATCGCGGTCGCGGTCTTGCCTCGGTCACCCCTGCCAAGCTATTGATCGAGGGCGCCAGGAAAAAACCGGAGGCAGGGATGACTGAAAACATTTACGAGCGCGATCTGGATCGCGCACCGGCGAATTTCCAGCCGCTGTCGCCACTCGGCTTTCTCGACTGGTCGGTCCGCACCTATCCGGAAAAGCCGGCCGTCATCCATGGCCCGCGCATCTACACCTATCGGGAATTCGGTGAGCGCTGCCGACGTCTGGCCAGTGCGCTGGCGCGGCGCGGCATCGGCCTGGGCGACACGGTGTCGGTGATGGCGCCGAATTCGCCGGCGCTGCTGGAGGCGCATTACGGCGTGCCGATGGCCGGCGCGGTGCTGAACGCCATCAACACGCGGCTGGATGCCGCCACCGTCGCCTTCATCCTGGAGCACAGCGAGGCAAGAATGCTGATCGCCGACCGGGAATTGTCGGCGGTGGTCAAGCCGGCGCTGGCGAAGCTGGGCCGCGGGATCGCCGTCATCGACATCGACGATCCGCTGGGCGAAGGCGGCGAATTGCTGGGCGAGACGGAATACGATGCGTTGCTGGCCGAAGGCGACCCGGCGTATCCGATCGCCATGCCGGCGGACGAATGGCAGGCCCTGTCGCTGTGCTACACGTCGGGCACGACGGGCAATCCGAAGGGCGTCGTCTACCACCATCGCGGCGCCTATCTGAACGCCATGGGCAATGCCATGACCTTCGGGCTGAACGCGCGCTCGGTCTATCTGTGGACGCTGCCGATGTTCCACTGCAACGGCTGGACCTACACCTGGGGCGTGACGGCGGTCGGCGGCACCCATGTCTGCCTGCGCAAGGTGGATCCGGCGAAGATCTTCCCGCTGATCCGCGACCATCGGGTTACCCATATGTGCGGCGCGCCGATCGTCCTCAACATGCTGGTGCACGCGCCGGCCGATATCCGCCAGAGTTACGAGCACCGGATCGAGGTGGCGACCGGCGGCGCCGCCCCGCCCAGCGCGGTGATCGCCGGCATGGATCGCATGGGCTTCAACGTCACGCATCTCTATGGCCTTACCGAATCCTACGGGCCGGCGACGGTCTGCGCCTGGCAGGAGGATTGGGCGGCGCTCGACCTGCCGGAAAAGGCGTCGAAGATGGCGCGCCAGGGCGTGCGCTATCCCACCCTGTCGGATGCGATGGTGGCGGACCCGGAAACCATGGCGCCGGTGCCGGCCGACGGCGAGACGATCGGCGAGATCATGCTGCGCGGCCATACCATCATGCGCGGCTATCTGAAGAATCCGAAGGCGACGGCCGAGGCCTTCCGCGGCGACTGGTACCACACCGGCGATCTGGCCGTGCTGCACCCCGATGGCTATGTCGAGGTGAAGGATCGCTCGAAGGACATCATCATCTCCGGCGGCGAGAATATCTCCAGCCTGGAAGTCGAGGAGGTGCTGTATCGCCACCCGCATGTGATGGAGGCGGCGGTGGTCGCCCGGCCCGACGAAAAATGGGGCGAGACCCCTTGCGCCTTCGTCACCCTGAAGCCCGGCTCCGAGGGCAAGGTCGGGGCGGACGAGATCGTCGCCTTCTGCCGGGACAACATGGCGCATTACAAATGCCCGCGCACGATCGTCTTCGGCCCGCTGCCGAAGACCTCGACCGGCAAGATCCAGAAATTCGTGCTGAGGGAACAGGCGCGGGCGGTATAGGGGTGGAGGCCCCGGGACGACCCCGGGGCATCGCAGCCGTTATGTTTGTATCGAATTCTGTATATGCAGCCTGTTGCGGTATGGACAGGGTCCTGCCCGCCGTCTGCCGCCGGGCCCGGCGCCGGATTCAAGCTCGCGGGCGCCGTAACTGTCCGGACCCCGGAAAGCGGTCCGGGTTACAGGCCGGTCGATGCCCGTAATTCGCCGATCAGGGATTCCCAAGTGTCCAGGTCGTCGAGCATGTTCGCCTCGGTAACGCCGCCACCGAGATTGACGTCATAGCGCGCCATCATCGTGTTCTCGTCGAAATACACCTTCATGAAGCGGTTGTCGGCATTGAAGGCGTCCAGATCGTCCGTCGAAATCGGGCCCCTGGCGTCGTCGAACTCGGCCGAATACTGGATGCTGGCGCAGACCTTCGCCAGCGGGTCGCTGTTGTCGTCGCAGCCGTAGAACACGACGATGCCGGTGACGCTGCTGTCCGCCTTCAGCGGAAAATGGATCGTCGGGTCGCCGTAGCTGTCGGCCGAAAGCGAA
>JAHELM010000326.1 GCA_024644185.1 Rhodospirillales bacterium
CTCGACAATCACGGGGTGCCGCGCGTCAAGGGCGTGTCGTTTTCGGTCACCACCGGCGTCATCTTCGGCATCGCCGGGGTCACCGGTAACGGGCAGAGCGAACTTCTGGAGTGCATCGCGGGAATCCGGCCGATCCATGACGGCCGAATCGTCGTGCAGGACGTGACCTTCGGAAAGGGCGAGTCCTACAGCGCCGACATCATGCGGCGGCTGGCGCTGGCGCATGTGCCGGAAGATCGCCAGCGGATGGGTCTGATCCCCGATTTCCCCGCCTATGAATCGATGCTGCTGGGCCGCCAGAACGACGAAGAACTCGGCGGCTTGGTGCTGAACTGGAAAAAGATCCGGGAATTCTGCCGCCGCAAGATGAACACCTACGACATCCGGCCGCGCGACCCGAAAATGCGGACCTCGCATTTTTCCGGCGGCAACCAGCAGAAGCTGGTGCTGGCGCGCGAAATGGAAAACGACGCCGACCTCATCCTCGTCGGCCAGCCGACGCGTGGCGTCGATATCGGTGCTATCGAATACATTTACCAGCGGCTGGCCCGGCTGCGCGACCTCGGCAAGGGAATCCTGCTGGTCTCGGCAGAGCTCGACGAGATCATGTTCCTGTCCGACCGCATCGCGGTGATGCATCAGGGCAGTATCGTCGGCATCGTCGAGCGCCCCAATGCCACGGTCGAACTGCTGGGCGCCATGATGGCCGGGACCATACCCGAGGACGAGCTTGTCGGCGTCACCATTCCGGGGCGCGACATCAAGGGCTTCAAGGGCTGACGGTCTGACAGAATGAGCGAACAACGCCCCGATACCGAAGACGAAATCCTCGACGAGGAAACCTCCGTCGACCTGCCGCGATGGATCGATGCGCTGGTCGTGCCGCTGGTCAATGTCGTGGCGGCGCTGCTGCTCAGCGCGGTCATCATCCTGATGCTGGGGGAAAACCCCTTTTCCGCCATGCGTTATCTGGTCGGCGGCGCTATCGGGTCCGAGGAAGCGCTTGGCTATACCTTGTTCTATGCGACCAGCTTCGTATTCACCGGGCTGTCGGTGGCGCTGGCCTTCCATTGCGGCCTGCTGAACCTGGGTAGCGAGGGACAGGCCTATATCGGCGGACTGGGCGTGGCTCTGGTCTGCCTGGCGGCCGGCAACATGCCGACGGCGATGGTTTTCGTCATGGCGGTCGGTGGCGGCGTTCTGTTCGGGGCGTTCTGGGGCCTGATCCCGGGCTATCTGCAGGGCGCGCGTGGCAGTCACATCGTCATCACCAGCATCATGTTCAACTTTCTGGCGGCATCGCTGGTGTCCTACGTGATGCTGACGCGGTTGATCGAACCCGGGCAGACGGCAACGCAGACGCGGGATTTCGCCGCTTCCTCGTGGCTGCCCAAGGCCCACGAGGTGGCCGCCGGCTATGGTTTGACGATTGCCCCCTCGCCGCTCAATCTGTCGCTCGTTCTCGCCGTGGCCTGCGCCGTACTGGTCTGGATCCTGATCTGGCACACGGCGATCGGCTACGAAATCCGGGTCGTCGGCAAGGACCGGCTGGCGGCGGTTTATGCGGGAATCTCGCCGACCCGCAGCATTGTCCTGGCGATGGCCGTGTCGGGCGGATTGTCCGGACTTCTGGGGGTCAACGAACTGATGGGATCGCAGCACCGGCTGGTGCTGGATTTCGTTGGTGGCTACGGCCTGGCCGGCGTGGCTGTCGCCCTGATGGGCCGCAACCACCCCTTCGGTATCTTCCTGTCGGCATTCCTGTTTGGCGCGCTGTATCAGGGGGGGGCGGCCCTGTCCTTCGAGATCCCGGCGATCCCCCGCGAGATGGTGATCCTGATTCAGGGGCTGGTGATCCTGTTCAGCGGCGCGCTGGCCCATGTCTTCCGGCCGCATCTGGCGATGCTGTGGCAGCGCCGGCATGAGGCCCGCGACGCGATCGCCCAGCAGCGCGACAAGCTGCGCGCGGCCCGTGCGCGTCGCCGTATCGTGGCGACGGGACAACGGCAAAGCAACGCCGAGCGTAAACAGGCCCTGGCCAATATGAAGGCGACCGCGCGAGCAAAGGGCAAGAGCGGCAAGGATTACGAGGCCGAGCTGGAGCGCATGCTGGAGCCCGAGGGCGAGCCGCAAGTCGTCTACGACGCCGACGAGGCATTGCGCCTCAGCCGCGAACGGGGCGAGGTCGAGTACCAGAAGATCCTGCGCCGATCGGCGGGGATCGAAGGCGACGAGGATCCGGCGGCCGTCGAGGCGACGGCCGGGCCCGTCCGGAAACGGCGGCGCTGGCTGCCGAAATTGCCGAAACTGCCGAGAATTCGGTTCTCGGTCGAACGCGACGACTGACGGAGCCGCGGCATGGAGATGCTCGACCTGTTCATCACCACACTGGGCGCGGCGCTGCGCCTGGCGACCCCGTTGATTTTCGCGGCGCTGGCCGGACTGTTCTCGGAGCGCTCCGGCATTCTGGATCTCGGTCTCGAAGGCAAGATTCTGGTCGGCGCCTTCGCCGCGGCGGCAATGACCACCACGACCGGTTGGCCCATGCTGGGCTTGATCGCGGCCGTCGGCTGTTCCGTCGGTGTCGGCTTGCTGCACGGCTATGCCTGCATCACCCACAAAGGCAACCAGCTGGTATCGGGCGTGGCCATCACGGTGGTGGCCTCGGGCCTGACCGGGTTGCTGGCGGTTTCATGGTTCTCGACCGGCGGGCGCACCCCGGTGTTGCCGCCCGGATCGCGTTTTCAGCCGATCGTGCTTCCCGGCACCGAGGCGCTGGCAGGGGTTCCCGTGCTCGGACCGCTGTATGGCACCGTGATCGGTGGGCAGAACCTTCTGGTCTATCTTGCCCTGATGGCGGTACCGGCGGTTTGGTTCATCCTGTATCGCACGCCCTACGGGCTGTGGTTGCGCTCGGTCGGCGAAAATCCGCAGGCCGTCGAGACCGCCGGCATTTCCGTGGCACGGATACAGTACATCGCGGCGATGGCCAGCGGCGGACTGTGCGGGGTTGCCGGCGCCTATCTGTCGACCGCGCATGGCGCCGGCTTCGTGCCGGATATGACCGCGGGCAAGGGGTTCATCGCGCTGGCGGCGCTGATCTTCGGCAAGTGGCGGCCGGTGCCGACGCTGTTGGCCTGCCTGCTGTTCGGGTTTTTCGATGCCGGGGCGGCGCGCATGCAGGGCAGCCATCTGATCGGTGACATCCCCGACCAGGCGGTGCAGGCCCTGCCCTATGCGCTGACGGTGATCGTGCTGGCCCTGTTCGTCGGCAAGGCAACCGCGCCGAAGGCCCTGGGTCAGCCCTACATCAAGGTACATTAAGCCCGATATTGTCTTCATCTCGCCGCGATCGGGTGTATATATTCTATAGTAGGGTGATCTGATCTAGCGGCTGGGGAGATTCGACGTGCGCGGTCGAGGTCCGGGATTCAGGAAATTCGTGGCGGGGCTGGCCCTGCTGCTGGCGATGGCAGGCTGGGGTGGCGTGCGCGCCGCCGATGAAATCCGCTACTTCACCATCGGCACGGCGGCGACCAGCGGAACCTACTTCCCGATCGGCGCGCTGCTCGCCAGCATCATCAGCAGCCCGCCCGGCTCTCGCCCCTGCGATGTCGGCGGCAGTTGCGGCGTACCGGGACTGATCGCGGTCGCCCAGTCGACGCAAGGGTCGGTGGAGAACGTCAAGCGGATCGGCGCCGGGACGCTGCAATCGGCGCTGAGCCAGTCGGATGTCGCGACCTGGGCCTATACCGGCACCGGCATCTTCCGCAAACATGCGCCGATCGACAATCTGCGAGCCATCGCCAATCTTTATCCCGAGGACGTGTATATCGTCGTGCGTAAGGATTCCGGCATCGGATCGATCGCCGATCTGCGCGGCA
>JAHELM010000327.1 GCA_024644185.1 Rhodospirillales bacterium
GAGCCGCTGCGCGACCAGGCGGTGGTCGACCGCATCGCCACGGCCTTCGAGCAGGAGGGCGCGGATGCGTGGTTCAGCAGCGATCCGTCGCGCTTCCTCGGGCCGGATTACGATCCGGAAAAATACGAACAGGTGCGCGACGTCGTCGATGTCTGGTTCGATTCCGGCTCCACCCACGCCTTCGTACTGGAAGCGCGCGAAGAGCTGAAATGGCCGGCCTCGCTCTATCTCGAGGGCTCGGACCAGCATCGCGGCTGGTTCCATTCCTCGCTGCTGGAGTCCTGCGGTACGCGCGGCCGCGCGCCCTATGAGGCGGTGCTGACGCACGGTTTCGTCATGGCCGAGGATGGCCGCAAGATGTCCAAGTCTCTGGGCAATATTGTCGCACCGCAGGACGTGACCAGCCAGAACGGCGCCGAGACGCTCCGTCTCTGGGTCGTTGCCGCCGACTATTCCGACGATTTGCGTATCGGGCCGGAGATCGTCAAGCGGCTGATCGACATGTATCGCCGCCTGCGCAACACGATGCGCTATCTCCTGGGCAATCTCGAGGGCTTCACCGAGGCCGAGCGACTGCCCGCATCGGAAATGCCCGAGCTGGAACGCTGGGTGCTGCACCGGCTGTGGGAACTTGATACGCTGGTTCGCAAGAGCTGGAACGAATACGACTTCCATCGCATGTTCCGCGAGGTGCACGATTTCTGCGCCGTCGAACTGTCGGCCTTCTATTTCGACCTCCGCAAGGACAGCCTGTATTGCGACGCGGTGTCGGACATCCGCCGCCGCGCCGCGCGCACGGTGCTGGACGAGTTGTTCTCGCGGCTGACGTCCTGGCTCGCCCCGATCCTGTGTTTCACCGCCGAGGAGGCCTGGCTCGCCCGGTTCCCGGGCGCGGACGAGAGCGTGCATCTGCGGGTGATCCCCGGCATGCCGGCGGAATGGCGCGACGATGCGCTGGCGGCGAAATGGGAAAAGATCCGTCGCGTGCGGCGCGTCGTCACCGGCGCGCTGGAGCGGGAACGGGCGGAGAAGCGCATCGGCTCGTCGCTGCAGGCGGCGCCGAAGGTCTATGTCACCGCCGAGTATCGCGACGCGCTGGCCGGGCTCGATCTGGCGGAGATCGCCATCACGTCCGACGTCGAGCTGATCGTCGGCGCCGTGCCCGCCGGCGCCTTCGTGCTGGAGGACGTGGCGGGAATCGGCGTGGTTCCCGGCCTGGCCGAGGGCGAGAAATGCGAGCGCTGCTGGCGGGTGCTGCCGGAAGTCGGCAAGAACCCGGCGGTGCCCGGCACCTGTGTCCGTTGCGCCGACGCGGTCGCCGCGCACGGCGTGGCGGCGGAATAGACGCGGTGGCGGCGCCAGCACGGTCCGACGTCCAGCCCGGCGGTGCGGAGCGACGCGCGCGAATGCTCCTGGGCCTCGGCCTGGCTGCGGCCATTCTCGTCGCCGACCAGTTCAGCAAATGGCTCATCGTCGCGGTGGTCATGGATCCGCCGCGGGTCGTCCCCGTTCTGCCGGGCTTCAATCTGGTGCTGGTGCACAATACCGGCGTCAGCTTCGGCCTGTTCGGCGATCTCGGGTCGGCGATTCTGGCGGCCGTGGCCATTGCCGTTTGCGTCGGGCTGGTGTTCTGGCTGTGGCGCGCGGAAAATCGGTTGCTGGCGCTGGCAATCGGCGGCATCATCGGCGGCGCGATCGGCAATGTCATCGACCGGCTGCGCCTGGGCGCGGTGGTCGATTTTCTCGACGTCTACCTGCCGGGATCGACGCTGCCGCACTGGCCGGCATTCAATGTCGCCGATTCGGCGATCGTCGTCGGGGTCGGACTTGTCGTCCTCGACGGGCTGCTGGCGGGACGTGGCAAGGCCACCTCGGCGACCAGGGAATAAGAGCATGAGCAAGGGAAAAGAAACGGTGTCGGCAGGATTTCGAATCGGTTTGGCGATAACGGCAATGCTGCTGCTGGCCGGCTGCGGCGAGAGCGGGCGCATGTTCGGCTTCGATCGTCGCGGCCCGGACGAGTTCACCGTGGTGCGCAACCCGCCGCTCAGCGTGCCGCCCGAAGTGAGTTTGCGCCCGCCGGCCGATGGAACCGCGGCACAGACCCGCGATCTCAGCCAGACCCGTGCCCAGGACAGCCTGCTGGCATCCGGACGGGCTGACGGCGCGGCGCTGCCGACGGCCTATAGCGCATCCGGACAAAGCCCGGGCGAGGTGGCCCTGGCGCAGCGCGCCGGCGCCTATTACGGGGTCGAGGGCAATATCCGCCGGACGGTCGACAGCGAAAGCCTGGAACTGGCCAGGGAAACCGAATCGCTGACCTATACGGTGCTGTTCTGGCAGGCGGCGCCGGTACCCGGCACGCCGGTCGATGCCGCGGCCGAGACGCGACGCCTGCAGCAGAACGCCGCGCTGGGCCTGCCGGCCGATACCGGGGCCTCGCCGATGATCGTGCGCCGCAAGAGCACCGTCGACAGCCTGTTCTAGAACTCTTGTCGTTTGGTGGGCGGCTACCCACCTGCATCCTTCGGGCCCGGACATTCGCGATGGGCCGAGCCGAGGACGAAATCATGCCGCCAATGCCGAAGTTCCGCCGATTGCTTGTCGCCGCCCTCCTTGCCGCCAGCGTTGCCCAGCCCGCCGCGGCCAAGGTATTCAGCCCCGAGACCTTCACCCTGGCCAATGGCATGCAGGTGGTGGTGGTCGGCAATCACCGGGCGCCGGTGGTCACGCAGATGGTGTGGTACCGGGTCGGCGCGATGGACGAGCCGGCGGGGCATACTGGTCTCGCGCATCTTCTGGAACACCTGATGTTCAAGGGGACGCCGCAATTCGGGCCCGGCGAATTTTCCGCCATCGTGGCGCGCAATGGCGGACAGGAAAACGCCTTCACCAGCCAGGATTATACCGGTTACTACCAGTCGGTCGCGGCCGACCGGCTGGAACTGATGATGCAGCTCGAATCCGACCGGATGACCAATCTGGTGCTGTCGCAGGACGATCTCGACACCGAACGCCAGGTGGTTCTGGAAGAACGCCGCAGCCGCACCGACAACGATCCCGGCTCGCGGCTTGGCGAACAGGCCAATGCCGCGCTGTACATGAACCATCCCTACCGCAATCCGGTGATCGGCTGGGCGCATGAAATCCGCGGCATCACGCGCGACCAGCTGATGGGTTTCTATCGCGGCTGGTACGCGCCGAACAACGCGGTTCTGGTGGTGGTCGGCGACGTTACCGCGGATGAGGTCCGGCGCCTGGCGGAAAAATACTACGGGCCGATTCCAGCCCGCCCGCTGCCGGCGCGCATCGACTGGCAGGAACCGCCGGCCAGTGCCGCGCGGACGGTGGAATTGCGCGATCCGCAGGTGCGCCAGCCCAGCTTCAGCAGGCGGTTTCCCGCGCCGAGCTATGAATATGGCGCGCATGAACAGGCCTATGCGCTGGAGGTTCTGGCGGAGATCCTGGGCGGCGGCGCGACCAGCAGGATCTATCGCAAGCTGGTGGTCGAGCAGGGCGTGGCCGCCGGCGCCGGTGCCTGGTACGACCCCGCGGCGCGCGGCCCGGCGGTGTTCGGCTTCTACGGCACGCCAAAGCCGGGCGGCGACATCGCGCCCATCGAGACGGCGCTCGACGCCGAACTGGCGGCGGTGCTGAAGGACGGTGTCGATGCCGACGAAGTGGCGCGCGCCAAGGGCCGCCTGCAGGCCGGGGCTGTCTATGCGCTGGATGCGCTGCAGACACCGGCGCAGGTTCTGGGTACGCGCATGGCCATCGGCCAGAGTGTCGAGGAGATCGAGGCCTGGCCGGATCGCATCGGCGCGGTCACGGTCGATCAGGTGAACGAGGCCGCGCGCGCGGTGCTGGGAAATCCGGCGGCG
>JAHELM010000328.1 GCA_024644185.1 Rhodospirillales bacterium
GATCGGCCATGTCAACCGCGCCACCGCATTCCAGCTGGCGGGGGCGATCGGCGAGCGGACGGCCGCCGCGCTCTACGTCGTGTCGCACCAGACCGCGCCCGTGGGCATGATCGCGCTGGAAGACTTCGCCGCAATCTGCCATGCGCGCGGCGTCCCGGTGATCGTCGATGCCTCGGCCGAATACGATCTGCGCGGCTTTCTGGCGCGCGGCGCCGATCTGGTTCTGTACAGCGCGCACAAGGTTCTGGGCGGATTGACCGCCGGCATCGTCGCCGGGCGCAAGGATCTGGTGCGCGCCTGCTATCTGCAGGAACAGGGCATCGGCCGCGCCATGAAGGTGGGCAAGGAAGGCATCGCCGCGACCATTGCCGTGCTGCGGCGCTGGCAGGATACCGACCGGGGGGCGCTGTTCGCCGCCGAACGGGCGCGCGCCGGGCTTGCCGCCGCGGCGCTGGGAACACCGGCGGGAGTTGAGGTCACGCTGGAGCCGGACCCGTCCGGCAATCCGGTGACACGGGCGCGGCTGCGGCTGGACCCGGCGACGGCCGGGATCGATGCAAGACGCCTGTCGCGACTGCTGGCGGCCGGCACGCCGGCGATATACGCCCGCGGGCATGACAGCGACCCGGATTCCCTGCTGCTGGACCCCTGCAACCTGTCCGATGACGAGATGATGCGGGTCTGCGCGAGGATCGGCGAGATCCTGTCGGGCGCCTCGCCGGACCGGCCGGCGGCGGCGGCGGCGGTGCCGGCAAATGAAGATCTGAGCACCTGGCCCGACCGGCCGGACACCGCATAACGAGATACGGAAACAGAGCAGAGCCATGAGCAAAGCCGAACCGCTGCTGCGCGTCGACAACATCAAGAAGAATTTCGGGCCGGTCGAGGCCCTGCGCGGCGTCACGTTCGACGTATATCCGGGCGAGGTCGTGGCCCTGCTGGGCGACAACGGCGCCGGCAAGTCGACCCTGGTCAAGATCATCGCCGGCAATCAGCAGGCGACCGGCGGCAGCATGCTGTTCGACGGCAAGCCGGTGCATTTCGACAGCCCGGCCGACGCCAAGGCGGTGGGCATCGAGACGGTCTATCAGGATCTGTCGCTGTGCCCGAACATCGACGTGGTCGGCAATTTCTTCATGGGCCGCGAGCTGTGTCGCAAGATTCTGGGTATCGATGTGCTGGACGAGACGCGCATGCAGATCGAGACCGAAAAGGCGATCCGCGACCTGGGCAGCCGCATTCCGTCGGTGCGCACCCGGGTCGAGCTGCTGTCGGGCGGCCAGCGCCAGGCGATCGAGCTGGCGCGCTTTGTTTACTGGGGCGGCAAGATGGTCATGCTGGACGAACCCTTCGCGGCGCTGGGCGTGGAACAGACCCGGCGCGGTCTGGAGATGATCGACAGGGTCAGAAAACTGGGGATCGCCGTCATCGTCATCACCCACAACATGCTGCACGCCTTTCAGGTGGCCGACCGCGTGGTCGTGCTGCGCCATGGCGTGGTGGCGGGAGATCACGACACGACGAAGACAACCCCCGAGGAAGTGGTGGCCATGATCACGGGCGAGTTCGCCCGCCAGGCCGCCGGGTAACCGGTTCATTCGTTAAACAGAGGAGGAAGGACCACATCATGGTTTTCAGGAAACTTCTGGGACTGGCCGCGGCCATCGTCCTGGGCATGGTTGCCGTCAGCGGCAGCGCCATGGCCGCCAGCAAGGGCAAGGTATTCTACCTGGTCCCGACGCTGCTCGACGAATTCCAGACGGCGTCGGTGGATTCGTTCAAGTTCACGGTTGAGTCGCTGGGCTACGAGTTCCAGACCCTCGACGGGCAGAACCGCGCCGACGTGCAGCTCAACCAGCTCGACGACGCAATCAGCCTGAAGCCGGCCGCCATCATCATGGCCGCGGTCGATTTCAACTCGGTGATCCCGGGGATCGAGAAGGCGCGCGCCGCCGGCATTCCGGTGATCCAGTTCGATCGCCAGATCACCGCCACGATGAGCGACCTGACCTCGGTCGCGGGCACCGTCGAGATCGGCCAGATCGCCGCCGCGGAAATCCAGCGCCTGCTGAAGGGCCGCCATGGCTCGGTCAAGGGCAAGGTGCTGCAGATCCTCGGCGATCCGGGCGATCCGTACACCCTGGACATCCAGAAGGGCTTCGAGGAGCGGATGGCGGCGTTCAAGGACGTCACCATCGTCACCAAGCCCGCCATGCAGTGGGAAGCCTCCAACGCCGGCGACATCGCCGAAAACCAGTTGCAGGCCAATCCCGACATCGACCTGATCTTCGTCCATGCGGCGCATCTTGCGGTGCCCGTCCAGGCCATCCTGGAAGCCAAGGGCAAGAAGCCGGGCGACGTGATGCTGGTCAGTTCCAACGGCGCGCCGGTGGGTCTGGAACTCATCCGCCAGGGCTGGGAACAGGTCGAGGTCGAGCAGCCGCTGTTCGCCCAGGTCTACGGCGTCGTCATGTTGCTCGACAAGCTGGTGAAGCATGAGGAACTGAAGCCCGGCAAGTACAACGTGCTGGGTCTCGAAGGCACGCTGACCAAGGAAGCCTGGGGCTGGAACATCAAGCTGCCGGGCGCGGCCATCACCAAGGCCAATGTGGACGATACGCGCTTCTGGGGTAACCAGAAGGCCCCGACCACCGCGGTCGACGTGGTGAAGTAAACCTGTCCATCCGTCGCCGGCGGGCCTCATCCCGCCGGCGGCGGATATTTTATCCTATTGTTTTTGTCGTTTCCCAACCACGCATTGGCAGAGACCAGGAAAGCGGTCCGATGACATCTCCCACGCCCCCCGCGACGCCCGCCGCAGGCGTGTCCGCGGCCAGCCGCCGCCGGATCGCCACCTTCGTGCTGGACCATCTGGTCTGGTTCATCCTGTTCATCGTGCTGGCGCTCAGTTCGCTGACCATCGATAATTTCTTCCAGATCGGCATCATGATGAACATCCTGCGCCAGGCGACCTTCGTCGGCATCATCGCCGTCGGCCTGGCAATGACGATCATCGCCGGACGCATGGATCTGTCGGTGGAGTCGGTGCTGGGCATCGGCGCCATGGCCGCCGCCCTGGTTGTCGGCACCAATGGCGCCGGGCTGGGCCTGCCGGTCAATACCTGGCTGACGCTGCTGATGGTGGTGGCCATCGGCGCGGCGATCGGCCTGTTCAACGGGGCCTTGATCGTCAAGCTGGGCATCAACGCCTTCATCGTGACGCTGGCCACCTATATCGGCGTGCGCGGCCTGGCGCTGGTGCTGACCGGCGGCCAGTCGGTCTACAGCCTGCCGGCCGATTTCAAGGCGGTGGCAACGCTCGAACCCTTCGGCATTCCGGTTCTGGTTCTAATTCTGGTGGCCATCTATGTCGTCTTCAGCTTCATCCTGACGCGCACCCGCTATGGCCGCTACCTCTACATGATCGGCGGCAACCAGACGGCGCCGTTCCGCGCCGGCATTCCGGTAGAGCGCATCCTGATCGTCACCTTCATGATTTCCGGTGCGCTGGCGGCGGTTGCCGGCTGGCTGCTGGCGGCGCGCACCAACGGCGCCACCGCCAATCTGGGCATCGGCCTGCTGTTCGAGGCCTTCGCGGCGGTGGTGATCGGCGGCGTCAGCCTGACCGGCGGCGTCGGGCGGCTGTCGGGCGTTTTCGCGGGCGTGCTGTTGCTCAGCACCATCGACACCTCGATCAACGTCATGGGCATGCCGCCGCATTACCTGCAGGTGATCCGCGGCGGGCTGGTGCTGGTGGCGGTTCTGCTGGACTCGTTCAAGTCGGTCATCCACCGCCGCTACATCTGAACCGGCGCGGCGCGACGGCGCATGGCGGACACCTGAGACCCATATCAGGGGGAACCGACCGCCATG
>JAHELM010000329.1 GCA_024644185.1 Rhodospirillales bacterium
GCGCGCAGCCCGCCGCGCAGCGAGACATAAATCACCGAGAACATCCCGAAGGCCCAGAACCGGACCATGATGATCTGCGGCGAATCGTAGTCCCGCGCCAGCACCTTGCTGATCGCGTCCTGCGCGGCAAAGATCACGCCGGCGACAAGAAACAGCGCGATACCGATCCGTACCGACCGGCCGGCGGCACCAGAGGACGCAGCGGCAATCTGACTCATTCAAGGACTATCCGGATAAGGCGATCAGAGAGGGGGATTGGCGAAGGTTCAGTCCTCGACCGCGTGGTTCGGCTTCCACGCCGTGGGCCAGGGTTCGGCCAGATCGGCCAGCGCGCAGCACAGGCTTTCCACCTCCAGCCGTATCGAGGCCCCGCCGGCGAAATGCAGCGCCACGCGGCCCTCGTCGCAGGCGATGGCCAGCAATTCCAGGAAGCGGCCCCGGTCGGCCAGATCGATGCCGCGATACTGCACCGCGCGAACCGTGTCGAAGCGCAGCCCCGCGTGAACGCGCTCGTGCGGGGCGTCGCCCGCGCGCCGCGCCTCGGCCTCCCAGCGAAAGCGGTTCAGCGCCATGACGAAGCTGCCCTTGTCGCGCAGGAAGGCGATATCGCCGATCGGCACCAGCGCGTCCTGCGTCATGGCCGAGATCACGGTCAGATCCCGCAGATCCCCGGCCTTGAGTTTCAACAGACTGTTGTCCGCCCCAACCATGTGGTCACGATCCCATGCGTTCGATATCCGCGCCGCAGGCGCTCAGCTTGCGCTCGATGCGTTCGTAGCCCCGATCCAGATGATACACCCGGCTGATCAGGGTTTCACCCTCCGCCGCAAGGCCGGCGATCACCAGCGACACCGAGGCACGCAGATCGGTCGCCATGACCGGCGCGCCGGTCAGCTTCCTGACCCCGCGCACCATCGCCGAGGCGTGGTGGACATTGATATTGGCGCCCATGCGGGTCAGTTCCGGCACGTGCATGAAGCGGTTCTCGAAGATCGTCTCGGTGATCATCGAGGCGCCGTCGGCCACCGCCATCAGCGCCATCATCTGCGCCTGCATGTCGGTGGGAAAGCCCGGAAAGGGTTCGGTCATCACGTCGACGCCGGTCAGCCGCCCGTTGGCCCGGCGCGCCCGCACGCCCTCCGCCGTCGCGGTGATTTCCACCCCGGCCCGCTCCAGCGCCTCGGCCACCGAGGCGATGAGGTCCAGGTTCACCCCCACCAGTTCCACATCGCCGCCGGTCGCCGCCGCCGCCATGGCGAAGGTTCCGGCCTCGATGCGGTCGGCGACCACCCGGTGTTCGGCCGCGTGCAGCGCCGGCACGCCCTGGATGCGCAGCGTGTCGCCGCCGATGCCCTCGATCTTCGCCCCCATGGCGACCAGGCAGCGGCAGAGATCGACGACTTCCGGCTCGCGCGCGGCATTGACCAGCGTCGAATCGCCCTTGGCGATGCTGGCCGCCATGACCAGGTTTTCCGTGGCGCCGACCGACACGAAGGGAAACACGAAATGCCCGCCGGCCAGCCCCTTGGGCGCCCGGGCATGGATATAGCCGCCGGCCAGCTCGATCTCGGCGCCCAGCGCCTCCAGCCCCTTCAGGTGCAGATCCACCGGGCGCGTACCGATGGCGCAGCCGCCGGGCAGCGACACCCGCGCCTCGCCGCGGCGCGCCACCAGCGGCCCCAGCACCAGAACGCTGGCCCGCATCTTGCGCACCAGATCGTAGGGCGCGGTGGTGCTGGCGATCTCCTTCGCCGTCAGTTCGATGACATGCCCCTCGCCCTCGCCGGCGGCGGCGCCGCGCATCGACACATGCACCCCGTGCTGCATCAGAAGCTGGACCAGCGTGGTGATGTCGGCCAGGAAGGGCAGATTGGTGAGAACCAGCTTCTCGGCGGTCAGCAGACTGGCCGTCATCAGCGGCAGCGCCGCGTTCTTGGCGCCGCTGATGCGGATCGAGCCCTTGAGCGGCTTGCCGCCGCGGATACGAATCTGGTCCATGAATATCCTGAAGAATCGGTCGCGGCCGGATTGTGCGCCCGGCCCAAAAAATTGTTCTAGCCGAATGGCATGGCCGCCACAAGGCGGGCGGGTGGCGGAATGGCCTTAATCGCCACCCTGTTCCTGCGCGCTGCCGGCCGGATCGTCGTCGCGGCCGCGCCGCTGCGCCTTGCGCTTGCGCAAATTGGCGCGCAGCGCGGCGGCCTGCCGGGCGGCCCGTTCCCCGGCGCGGCGCCGGCCGTCGTCGGTGATCGCGGGTCGCGGGTCGTTCGGCTTGTCCATGCCCACAAATGTCAGCGACGGCGCCATTCTGTCAAGGGCGCGCCGCCGCGCCACAATCGCTTGCATGCCCCGGCACCCTGTGGCATAACCCGCCCCGCGCGGCACTAAGGCCGCGCCCCCGACCGGCGCCGCCGTAGCTCAGGGGCAGAGCACACCCTTGGTAAGGGTGGGGTCGACAGTTCAATTCTGTCCGGCGGCACCATTTTCCCTTCCCCTTCGTCACGATGCGCCGGCAACCGCCTCGGCCAGCAGGCGCTTTGCGTCCGACGGCAGCCTTCGGATGCCGGCATCCAGCGCCGCCTGCCATTTCGCGCCGCGCGATCGCGCCTCCGCATCGGCCGCCTGCATTTCGTCCGGGCGGTCCGCCGCCAGGATGCGGATCAGGGCGGCGGCCTGCGCGATGTCCTTGCCGGCCTTCGCCGCCGCGCCGGCGTTCCGCCGGGTTGCGACGATCAGCTTGTGGATGGCGAAGCGGGCCGGCTGGGGGACGTTCACCAGAACGCCGCCGCGATACAGGACCGCCGCCGCCACCGGCTCGTGGATCAGGTAATCGAGAAACCGCAAAGGCTGCGCCCATGCCCGCAGCGCCGGCAGTTCCACCGGCGCCTCGCTGTCCGGCCCCTGCAGGGGGGGTCAGCAGATCGACCGCGGCGCCCCCGCCGACCTGCCGCCATGCCGTCGGCGGCCGGGCGCCGAGCGCGGGCCGCGCGACAAAACGCCCGACCTCGCCCAGCGCCGATTCCAGATCGGGCTCGATCCGGTCGTCGACGGCTATGCTGACCGCCCGGAATTGCGCCAGGTCGATATCCTCGGTCACCGCCCGCGCCTCGTCGATCTCGACGCCCAGGATCGCCGGATAGCAGCGCAAGGCGTGGGTGCCCACCAGCACGCCGCGCAGCCGGAAGACCCCCGCCTTCGCCAGCGCCAGCAGAATCTTGCCGGTCGCCGCATCGGCGGACGGCAGCCCGGCCTTGCGCAGCATCGCCGCCAGCCGGGACCGTTCGGCTTCGCGCTGTTTCAGGTCCTGGCGCACCTCGCGCAGGCGCCCGACGCGCGCGCGCAACGCCTCGCCATCCGGTCCCAGGTAGCGTTCGACCAGCCGGTCGCCGACGCGCTGCACGCCATACCAGTAACCGCGGCCACCCGACTGCCGCAGCGCCGGCGTCCCGCCGAGCCCGATCAGCGAATCGTCCCGCAGCCGGTCCACAAGGTCGGCATAGGCGCTTTGCACGGTCAGCGGATAGCGGTTCATGACACACCCAACAAATATTCAATTTGTTGGGTAAGATGTCCCAATCCGTGGCCGCGCGCAATCGAAATACCCAACAAACAAACTCTTTGTTGGGTACGCCACGCCGTCGCTATCATCGCCGCCGCCATCGAACCGGGAGGTTGCCATGCCGAACCGCCGACCCCACGCGCCGCCGGGCCTGGCGTTCCGCGATGCGACGCGCGACGATCTTCCCGCCATCGTCCGTCTGCTGGCCGCCGATTCCATGGCCGCCGGGCGCGAGCGGCCGGGCGAGAGCCTGGCGCCGGGCTATGCCGCCGCCTTCGAGCGCATGGCGGCGCAGCCGGGCAATCGCCAG
>JAHELM010000330.1 GCA_024644185.1 Rhodospirillales bacterium
ATCGGTGATCGCCGCGCATACCCTGTTCACCATGGCGCTGGTCATCATCATCGTGCGCGCCCGCTTCGCCGGCATGGACCGGGCGCTGATCGAGGCGTCGATGGATCTCTACGCCACGCCGTGGAGAACGTTCCGGCAGATCACCCTGCCGCAGATCTTCCCGGCGGTGATGGCCGGATTTCTGCTGAGCTTCACCTTCAGCTTCGACGATTTCGTCATCGCCTTCTTCGTTGCCGGGCCCAACACGACGCTGCCGATCTATGTCTTCGCGTCGATCCGCCGGGGCGTCACGCCCGAGATCAACGCCATCGGTACCGCCGTCATGGCGGTTTCACTGACCTTGCTGTTCGCGGCACAACTTCTTCTGCGCGCGCGCGACCGGCGCCAGCGGGCCGCGGCGGCGGACTGAAACGGCGGCAAGCCGCAATTCAACAAGAACCAGGGGCTGCACACATGATCCTCAAGGACCGGGTGGCGATCGTTACCGGATCGGGCTCTGGCATCGGCCGGTCCGGCGCCGAGATCATGGCCCGCGAAGGCGCGATCGTGGTGGTCGCCGACCGTGACGCGGACGCGGCGGCCGAGACGGTCGCGCGGATCGGGAAGGCGGGCGGGCGCGCCGAGTCCTGCCCCACGGACGTCACCGACGACGAAGCCCTGGCCCGACTGGTGGAGGGAACGGCGAAGGCGCATGGACGGATCGACATCCTGCACAACCATGCCGGCATCCAGGTGGCCGGCACGCTGGAGGAGGTGACGCCGGAAGGCATGGATGCCTCGTGGCGCCTGAACGTGCGCGCGCATTTCATGGGTTGCCGGCTGGCCGTTCCGCATATGAAGCGCCAGGGCGGCGGCGTCATCGTCAACACCGCGTCCAATTCCGGCGTCTTCGTCGACAAGGGCATGCTGGCCTACATCACCACCAAGGCGGCGGTGATCATGATGACCCGGCAGATCGCACTGGATTACGCGAAATACAATATCCGCGCCAATTCGCTGTGCCCCGGCTGGGTCGATACCCCGTTCAACGAGCCGTATATCCGCCAGATGGGCGGCCGCAAGGCGATCGAAACATATGTCAGCGGCATGATCCCCATGGGGCGCTGGGCCAGTTCCGGGGAAATCGCCGAGGCGATCCTGTTTCTCGCCTCCGACCGTTCGTCCTTCATGACCGGGCACGACCTGGTGGTGGATGGCGGCGAGTGGTTCGGCTGACCGCCGGGGCCACCGACCACGAAAAAAGCCCCGCGAGGACATCCCCGCGGGGCTGAGTCAATGGGATACGTTCCCTGCCGGTTCGCCCTCGACGCCGGGACCGGATGTCCACCCTCGTCCCGGCCTTCAGGCGCACCAGACCGGCCATGGGAGGCGGCGGACGGAGGTGCCCGACCGTCCACGCCATTGCCCCACAGCCAGTCCGCAGGGAGGCCTGCAACTGACCGTGCCTATAGTGGCATCGCCATGTTACGCTTGAACGGCAGGCTTTTGACTGGGATATTACAGCCTGTAACAATCGCTTCAGCCGGCAAGGCTCCAGATGCAGCATCCCCACGTCCTTCTGGTCGAAGACGACGAACTGACCCGGAACCTTCTCAAGGCCTATCTCGAGAAAGAGGCCTTCGTCGTGAGTTGTGCCGCCAGTGGCCAACAAATGCTGGTGCTGGCGGACAAGCAGCATTTTGACCTGATCCTGCTGGATCTGGGGCTTCCCGACGAAGACGGCCTGACGCTTGCCCGGCAGATGCGCGGACGGTCGCCGGTGCCGATGATCGTCCTGACCGCGCGGCCGGGACATGACGACCGCATCGCGGCGCTGGCCATCGGCGTCGACGATTATCTGACCAAGCCCTTCGACCCGCTGGAGCTTGTGCTGCGCGCCCGCAACCTGCTGGACCGCGGATCCGCCAATACGGGCGGCACCGCGATTCGCCATTTTGCCGGCTGGGTCTTCGACGCCGCATCGCGCGGATTGACGGCATCGGACGGACGGGCGGTCATCCTGACCAGATCGGAATTCAACCTGCTGGCGGCGCTGGTTCTGGCGCCGCGCCGCGTGCTCAACCGGGCGCAACTGCTCGATGCCCTGACCAGCAATTCCGACGCGCCAAACGATCGGGCGGTCGATGTCACCGTCAGCCGCCTGCGGCGGAAAATCGAGGCCGACCCGCGGGAACCGTCCCTGATCGTAACGGTTCCGGGCTATGGCTACATGCTGGCCGCCGACGTCAGTTGAGTCCGGCCCCGCCGGTCAGTTCGGTCGCGGCGGCGCGCAACACGCCGAGCGAGGTGGAGGCAATGGATTCGATCTCGGATGCGAGGTCGCGCATCCCCGTCCGATCGCCGTCGCGCACCGCCTTTTCGATCGCCAGACAGCGCCCCCGCAGGGTGGACAGCCCGACCAGGCCCGTGGACCCGGACAGCCGATGCGCCAGCCGCCCGACCTGAACCGAATCGCCCGCCCGTACGGCCTCCGCCAGGTGCAGGACGTCCTCGGGTATGGTCCGTTCGGCGGTACGGACCAATTCCTCCAGCTTGACCGGGCCCAGCCGGTCGAGAATCTCCTGGATGGCGGCGACACGCATCAATTCACCCGGCGCATCGCGCTCGTGCCGGCTCATCCCGGAAATCCGGCGACCGGCCATGGTGGCCACCGCGATTTCACGGACCAGATCCTCGCGCAGGATCGGTTTCAGGACGAGCCCGTCCATACCCACGGCGCGATAGCGGCGGATGTCTTCCGGCATGGCATTGGCGGTCATCGCCAGAATCGGCGTTGCCGCCCGTGCCGCGTCGCCAAGGGCCCGAATGCGCCGGACGGCTTCGATACCGCCGATACCGGCCATCTGCACGTCCATCAATATCAGATCGTAAGTCCCGTCAGCCGCCGCGGCGAGCGCGTCCTCGCCGGTCCCCACGACCGTCACCTCATGGGCGTCGGCTTGCAGCAAACCGGTTGCGACCAGTTGGTTGACCGCGTCGTCCTCGGCCACGAGGATCCTGAGCCCGCGCGCGATTTGCGGTTCCATGCCGGGCAGTTCGGGCGTGCCTTCCCGCCGGCTTCCGGTGGAGGCGCCCAGCGGCACCGACACCGTGAAAACACTGCCCTGTCCGGGCGCGCTGTCGACACCGATGCTGCCGCCCATCAAGGCGACCAGGCGCCGGCAAATCGCCAGACCCAGGCCAGTGCCCGCCCCGGCGGCGGCGGTGGGCCCGTCGATCTGCGTGTAATCGCGGAACAGGCTCGCCTGGCCGTCCGGCGGAATCCCGATACCGCTATCGGCAACCGATATCTCGACAATCCTGTCGTCAATCCGGCGACCGCCCGCGGCGACCCGCAGGGTCACCCCGCCCCGGTCGGTGAACTTGATCGCGTTGCTGAGCAGGTTCAGCAGGATCTGCCGTAGCCGCGTGGGATCGCCAACCAGCCCCGACGGCAAGCTGTCTTCTATTTCGCTGCGAAGAACCAGATCCTTGTCACGGGCCAGCGGCCCCATCAATGCCGTCACGCTGGCCACGAGTTGCCTGATGTCGAAGGAAACAGGCTGGATCGACAGCTTTCCGGCCTCCAGCTTCGACAGATCGAGAATGTCGTTGAGAACATGCATCAACGAGCGGCCCGACTGAATGATGGTCTCGGCGCGTTCGCGTTGCGCCGGGTCCAATGTTCCGCCGAGCAGAAGCTGAGCCATGCCCAGGATGCCGTTCAACGGTGTGCGGATTTCGTGGCTCATCATGGCCAGAAAGGACGACCGGGCGCGGGCGGCGTGTTCCGCCAGCTCCTTGGCGGCGCGAAGCTGCGTCTCGACGCGCTTCCGGCCGCTGATGTCGCGCCCGACGATCAGCAGCAGGGCTTCGT
>JAHELM010000331.1 GCA_024644185.1 Rhodospirillales bacterium
CGTCTCGCCCGGCGTCATCACGACCCCGTTCCATGACGGCGTGTCCAGCCCCGAACAGATGGAGGCGGCGCGCCAGATGGTGCCGCTGGCCCGGCTGGGCACGGCGGAGGAGTGCGTCGGAACCTATCTGTACCTGGCCAGCGATGCGCTGAGCGCCTATGTCACCGGCCAGGTGATCGAGGTCAATGGCGGCCAGTTGATGCCGTAGGGCCACCGGCAATTCCGTCACGAGAGGAAACGACACCATGAAACCCGTCGTCTGGGGCATTCTCAGCACCGCCAGGATCGGCACCGTTCAGGTCATTCCGGGCATGCGGAAAAGCAAGCTGGTGGACATCCGCGGCATCGCCTCGCGCAGCCTCGACAAGGCCGAGGCCGCGGCCCGCGAGCTCGGCATACCGCGCGCCTATGGCAGTTACGAAGAACTGCTGGCGGACCCCGAGATCGAGGCGGTCTACAATCCGCTGCCCAACCATCTGCACGTGCCGCTGACGCTGAAGGCGCTGGCGGCCGGGAAGCATGTGCTGTGCGAAAAGCCGATCGCCATGAATGCCGCCGAGGCCCGCCAACTGGTCGCCGCGCGCGACCGCACCGGGCTGATCGTCGAGGAAGCCTTCATGGTGCGCCACGCCCGGCAATGGAAGCGGGTCCGCGAACTGGTGGCGTCCGGCGCCATCGGCGAACTGCGCACGATCCAGGGTTTCTTCAGCTATTACATGGACGACCCGGCGAATATCCGCAGCGTGCCGGAATGGGGCGGCGGGGGCGTGCTGGACATCGGCTGCTATCCGATCGTCACGTCGCGGATGGTGACCGGGCTGGAGCCCGGCCGCATCGTCGCCGCCGTGCGCCGCCATGCCGATCTCAAGGTGGACTGGCTGGCCAGCGCGATCATGGAATTCCCCAATGGCGTGATTGCAAGCTGGACCTGCTCGACCCAGGTGGCCGATTACCAGCGCATGCATTTCGTCGGCACCAAGGGCCGGATCGAGGTGGAAATCCCCTTCAACGCGCCGAAGACCGTGCCCTGCCGCCTGCTGATCGACGATGGCAGCGACCTGCACGGCGGCGGCATCCGCATCGAGGAGGTGCCGGTCTGCGACCACTATGCCGCCCAGGGCGAGGATTTCTCGCGCGCGGTGCGCGGCGAGATGGCGCCGGTGACGTCGCTGGAAAGCTCGGTGGCCAATATGCGGGTGCTCGACGCGGTGTTCGAATCCGAGCGCAAGGGCGGCTGGGTCAAGCTCTGACGATCAGGGCCGGCCGGGCGGTACGGATACGGCGAAACTACTCTTTCTGATTAGTCCTTGCCACTCGTTCGTATGAATTTTATCCTGGCCGATCGGATTATTGTCGGACTGGATTTCCCCGTGCGGACGCCGAATCTCCGTCGAGAGAGGGTGCTGGCGGCGAGCTTCGCGATTCTGGCTGGCGCGGTCGGGCCGGTCTGGCCCGTGCGCGGAGAGACCCGCACCTGCGAAGACGCGGCCGTGGCGGTGACCGCCGACAATTCCGCCGAGATCGGGCAGGCCTGCGCGGCGGCGGCGGCGGCCCTGGCGTTCCTTCGCGACAACGGGTTGGAGACCGGCTGGCCGGTCGATCTGCATCTGGTTCCCGCGCTGCCACCGGGGACGCCGGCCAGAGCCGCCGGATGCTATGTCGGCGCGTCCGACCGGGTCTATGTCCTGACCTATGCGGCCTGTCTGCAATGGCCGCGGACGCGCACCGTCCTGGGCGAACCCCTGGCGCCGGATATTTATCGCAGCCTGGTGGCACATGAGGTCGCGCATGACATCGCGCGCCATAATTTCCGGACCGCCAGCCCGCCCTGGGCGGCGCAGGAATACATCGCCTATGTCACGCAGATGGCGACGTTGCCGGAAACCACCCGCGCGCGCATCCTCGCCAGGCTGCCCGCCGAACGCATCGGCCATCCGGCGGAACTCAATTCGGTGCTGCTCATGACCTCGGCCGACGCCTTCGCCGCGCAGGCCTGGCGGCACTATCTGCTTCCCGGCAACGGCGCGGCTTTCATGCAAAGCCTGGTTGCCGGCGAGGCGGTGCCCAATTACGGCCTGTCGCCGCCATGACCCTGCCCCCAAACGGGCGAGACCCCAAGGTTTCCCTTGGGGTCTCGATGGTGGGCGCGACAAGGATTGAACTTGTGACCCCTACGATGTCAACGTAGTGCTCTCCCGCTGAGCTACGCGCCCGGTACGGACGGGGAATTAGCACCAATTCCCGGCCGTTACAACCCCCCGTGAACGATGCGGCGAGGGAATTCGAAAGACCGGGTTCAGGCCGACAGCAGGTGCGTCACCTGGCGGACGATTTCGTGCAGATGGAAGGGTTTGGAGAAGACGCGAACGTCGCTGTCGATCAGGTCGCGCGCGCCCAGCGCCTCGGCGGCGTAGCCGGTAATCAACAGGATCGGCAGACGCGGCGCGCTGTGGCGCGCGGCGCGCGCCAGCTCCAGCCCGTCGATGCCCGGCATGCGGATGTCGGCCAGCAACAGATCCCATGTGTCGTGCAGGATATTGCGAGCGGCCGCCGCGCCATCGCCGACGGCGACGACATCATGGCCGGATCGCGCCAGGGCGACCGCCAGGAACTGCCGCATTGCGTCGTCATCTTCGGCTACCAGGATACGTGCCATTCAGGGTTTCCGTTTCTTTTTCGGCAGACCGCCAGTGTTACAGGGGGCCGCAAGCAGCCCATGACCCGAATTATCGTCACAAGGCATTGCCAAACCGTAAATGACTGGGAAATAAGAGTAGAACGGCCTGCGCCCGAATGTCGCAAGCGGCGGATTCGCGCCAGATTCAGCCCCAGAGATCGGTGGCGGCCGGGGCGATTTCGCTGCCGGTGAAGGTCAGGCCGTGCTCGCGGTCGCGGGCCATCAGCAGCGGTCCGTCCAGATCGGCGATATCGGCGCCATGGGCCAGCAGCAACGCCGGCGCCATGGCCAGCGAGGTGCCGACCATGCAGCCGACCATGATGCGCAGGCCCGCGGCCTCGGCCGCCTTCTTCACCGCCAGTGCCTCGGTCAGCCCGCCGGTCTTGTCGAGCTTGATATTGATGAAATCGTAGCGCCCGACGAGGCCCGGAACATCCTTCGCATCGTGACAGGATTCATCGGCGCAGACCGGCACCGGCCGGACGATCCCGGCGAGTGCCGAATCCTTGCCCGTCGGCAGCGGCTGTTCGATCATCTCGACGCCAAGTCCGGCCAGCGCGGCGGAAAACGGAACCAGTTGTTCCGGCGTCCAGCCCTCATTGGCATCGACGATCAGCCGCGAGTTCGGCGCATTGGCATGGATCGCCGCCACCCGCTCCAGATCGCCCTGGCCGGCCAGCTTTATCTTCAGCAATGGCCGGTGCGACTCGGCCCGCGCCGCCTGACCCATCGCCTCGGCCGTATCCAGGCTCAGCGTATAGGCGGTAATCACCGGGCCGGGCGCCGGCAATCCCGCCAGTTCCCAGACCGGCCGGCCACTCAGCTTCGCCTCCAGATCCCACAGCGCGCAATCCAGCGCATTGCGGGCGGCACCCGCCGGCATGGCCCGCTGCAGCGCAGCCCGATCCAGCCCGGCGGCGATCGCGGGCGCCAGCGCCTGCAATGCGGCAATCACGCCTTCCACCGTCTCGCCATAGCGCGGATAGGGCACGCATTCGCCGCGGCCGATCGCGCCGTCCTGGCGAATGGTGGCGACCACCACCTCGCTGGCGCTGCGCGACCCTCGGGAAATCGTGAATATCCTGGCCAGCGGCCAGGTCTCGTGGCGGACAGTCAATTCGCGCATGATCCGATGTCCCTTCATGCCAGAATGTCGACAAGACGACCGGCGCCGT
>JAHELM010000332.1 GCA_024644185.1 Rhodospirillales bacterium
GCCCCGCCTTCATCGGGAAGTCCGTGCTGGGCAGGCGGATCGTGTCCTTGTAGTCGACGCTCATCAGTGGCTATCCCGGTCGCCCGCCAATCGCGGACTCAAAGCTTGTGTCAAACGCAGCAACCCCGCCCGCTTGTGCGGGCGGGGGCACAGTATTGGGCCGCCCCGGCGCGGTCAAGCGGCCGGTTTGGCGGCGCGCCGTCTCAGAACCGGTACAGCCCGCCGATCGACAGCACGCCGACGGTCAGCGGGGTCAGCGAAGTGTCCATCGCATAGGATTCCAGCTCGATGCGCAATGCGAAATTCGGCGCCATGCCGATGTCGAAGCCAAGCCCGATCATGAGATCGGTGCCGCTTTCCGAGAAAGCACCGGCGCCGGACGCCGGAACCGCCAGGTCTTGCAGGTAATAGGTGCCGTCGACGTTCCAGGTATGCAGGCCCAGCTTGCCGAAGAACGCGGAATCGGCGCCAAACGGCAGGATCCCGACGACGGCGGCGCCGACGGTGGTGAGGTCCGCGTCGACCGTCCCGTAAACGCCCCATCCGTCATCCGCCGCGCTGACATGGTTCCCCAGATTGGCGAGGAACCCTTCGACGGCGAAATGGTCGCCAAATTTGTAGCCGCCGAACAGCTTGGCCGCGCCGGCGCCCTCCTCGGTAACGAAGCAGCCCAGGGCGTCGCAGGTGTTGCCGGGGCCGTAGACGACGGTGTTGTACTCGTCCACCAAGGCTTCGGCCAGCGACGGATCGGTGGCGCTGATTCCGATCGTGGCGCCGACATAGCCCTGCGCATGGGCCGCGCCGGCCAGAAATATCGTAGCGCCAGCCACGGCAAGCGCTCTCGTGATGACCTTGTTCATGTTCATGTTCATGTTCCCCCTCCTCGACTCGCGGTTGATCGGCGGTCAGTATCGGGGGAAAATAATGAACAGGCGCTGAACCGCCGGGTGCAATTCCTCACGGCTCGCCGATGCCGGCCAGAATCGCCCGCGCCCTGGCGCAATCGTCGGCGATCTGGTCCCGCAGCGCCTCAAGCCCGGCGAATTTCAATTCGGGGCGCAGATAGTCGATCAGCCTCACCCTGAGATGCACGCCGTAGAGGTCGCCGGAAAAATCGAAGATATAGGCCTCCAGCACCGGCTCCAGATCCTCGCCGATGGTCGGCCGGACACCGAAGCTGGCCACCCCGTCATGCCAGGTCAGCGCATCCGGGCGGTCGATGCCGACACGCACCGCATAGATCCCGTAGGCCGGGCGCAGATACTCGCCGAAGCCCAGATTGGCGGTTGGATACCCAAGCTCGCGGCCCATGGCGTTGCCATGCATCACCCGCCCCTCGAACTCGAAGGGGCGGCCCAGCAATGCGGCCGCGGCGGCCGGGTTGCCGGCCTTCAGATAATCGCGGATCCGGGTCGACGAGAAGATCTCGTCCCCGTCGGAGGTCACCGGCTCGACCACGGTGACGCCGAAGCCCTTGCGGGCGCCGGCATCCTTCAGGAAGACGGTGTCGCCGCCACGATTGTGGCCGAACACGAAATCGTAGCCGACCACCACATGGCTGGCGGCCAACCCTTCGACCAGAACCGCATCGACGAAATCGGCGGCCGGCATGCGATGCAACGCTGCGTCAAAATGCAGCACCAGCAGAAGGTCGATGCCCAGCGCCTCGAGCCGATGCGCCTTGTTGCGGAACGGGGTCAGCCGGAAGGGCGGATCGTCCGGCCGAAAGAAGCTTCGTGGATGCGGCTCGAAGGTTACCGCGACCAGCGGCGCGGCGGCGGCGCGGGCGATTGCGGCGGCCCGCGCGAACACCGCCTGGTGCCCGCGATGCACGCCATCGAAATTGCCCAGCACGGCGACACCGCCGGCCAGGCCTTCCGGAACGCCCTCATAGTGACGGAGTATCTGCATTGCCCTCGGCACCCCGCGCCGCACCCTTGCGGCGTGCCGCCCGGTATACCGGGTGACGGCGGGCTTGTGGAGGGCGAAAATCGCCCAGCCGGTTCCGGCGGGTCAGACGACGCGGCTGGGAACCATGATCACCGCCTCGCCGTCGAGCACCACCTTGTCGCCGACAGTGGCAACCGTCTCCAGCACGACCCGGCGTTTCTCGACGATGATTTCCTTGACCGTGGCGCGCGCCCGAACCGTATCGCCGGCGCGCACCGGCGCCCGGAAATTCAGGCTTTGCTTCAAATAGATCGCGCCCGGTCCGGGCAGCTTGGTGCCGATCACCGTGGAAATGAAACCGGCGGTGAGCATGCCGTGGGCGATGCGCCCCTCGAACATCGTCTCGGTGGCGAATTCATGGTTCAGGTGAACCGGGTTGATGTCGCCGGAAATGCCGGCGAACAGCACGATGTCGGCTTCGGTGACAGTCTTGGCGAAGACCGAGGTCATGCCGACCACCAGGTCCTCGACGCAATATCCCATCAGGTCTTCGTTGCCGTGGGAATGCTTGCCCAAGGTACCGTTCTTGCCCGCTTCGCCCGATTGCATCGCAATAATCCCGAAAGTAGATCCATCAGCAGGCGGCGGCTGCCGCACTGCAACATCATGATGCAGCGCAATATAAGCCCGGGCCGGTTGCGCCGCAACAGAATTGGCGGGACGGCGGGTGATGAGGCCGCTCAGGCTTCCGTGCGCCGGGCGGGTGAAACGCAGCCCGGCGGCAGGGTGACGGACACCGTGGTCCCCTTGCCGGGAACGCTGCGGATCGTCAACTGGCCGCCATGCAGTTCGGTCAGCGCCTTGGCCAGCGGCAGGCCCAGCCCGGTACCCTCGGTCCGATCGCCCGACAGCGAACCGACCTGGCCGTAGGATTCGATCGCGGTCGACAGATCCTGCTCGGGAATGCCGATGCCGGTGTCGATGACGGCAAGGGTCAGTCCCCCCTCATCGGTCGCGGCGGCGCGCAGCGTTACCGTGCCGCCGGGCCGCGTGAACTTGATGGAATTGGCCAGCAGGTTGATCAGCACCTGCTTGATTTTCAGCGGGTCGACGCGCAGCCGCGGCAGACCGTCCTGGATGTGGCGGCGAAGCTGCAACCGCGCATTTGCGGCGCGGCCATGGATCAGCCGCAGGCAGGAATCGACCAGCTCGGTCGCTTCCACATCCTCCAGCACCAGGGTCGCCCGGCCGGCCTCGATCTTCGACAGGTCGAGGATATCGTTGACCACCGCCAGCAGGTGATCCGCGCTGTCATGGATGTCGCGCGCATATTCCACGTATTTATCCACGCCGACCGGCCCATAGCTCTGTTCGCTGATGATTTCGGCAAAGCCGATGATGGCATTCAACGGCGTGCGCAGTTCGTGGCTGACATTGGCCAGGAACTCCGCCTTCATGCGGCTGGTCATCTGGGCTTCGTTCTTGGCCGCATGCAACTCGTGCTCGGCCGCCTTCTGGGCGGTCACGTCGAGCACGATGCCGTCCCAGATCCGGGCCTCGCCGCGCCGGCCCCGGGCCGCGCGCGCAAGGTTGTGCACCCATTTCACGGTACCGTCTTGCGCCACGATCCGGTATTCGGTGTCCAGATCCTCGCCGCTGCGCCAGGCCTGACTGAACTCGGCGCGGACCCGTTTGCGATCGTCGGGATACACCATCTCGAACAGCATATCGGGGTTCGACTGCAAAAGCCGTGCTTCGACGCCGTAGACTTCGCGCATACCCGGGCTGACATAGTCATAGGCGATGCGTTCGTCCGGGCCGACGCGCTGCTCGAAGACGACAACCGGCATATTCTCGGCCACCGCCTGCAGGCTGCGGCCCGGCCGCGCCTCGTCGGCCGGTGCGCGGGCGGCGGCGCGCGACGGCTGCGGTACCGATGCCGGTCGCGCCGGGG
>JAHELM010000333.1 GCA_024644185.1 Rhodospirillales bacterium
GGTGCGGATATGGGCGAGCCGCATGGTCAGCGTATCGATATCGCCCGCCATGTTGTCCAGTCGGTTGATGTGTCCGGCCACCCAATCTTCCGGCAAGCGCCCGTCGCCATCGGCAAGATGCAGATACACCTGGCGCAACAGCGCCGCGTGGTGGTCGGGCATGACCTTGCGGAAATCGGGGATCTGGCAAACCTCCCACAGCAGCGCGACAGCCGCCGGATTGCTGGCGCGTTCGACCACCACCGGGTCGCGGGACAGTTCGGCCAGGGCCACATGGTCATCAGCGTCGCGCGGCCGCATCAGATAGCGCTGTTGCGGACGCAGTTCGAGGCTGCGCAGAAGGCCGCGCGGCGACGAAAAATCCAGCAGCCGGTTGCGCCAGTAGACGGTTTCGACCGGATCGAACCGGTGCTGTTCGACAGCCTCCACCAGTTCGTCGTCGAGGGCCCCGGCATTGTTCGTCGTGCCGAAGGAACCGTCGCTCATGTGCCGGCCGGCGCGGCCGGCAATCTGGGCGATCTCGACCGGCGCCAGATGCCGCGACCGCTGGCCGTCGAATTTGCGCAGTCCGGCGAAGGCAACATGGTCGATATCCATGTTCAATCCCATGCCAATGGCGTCGGTGGCGACCATGAAGTCAACCTCGCCGGCCTGGTACATCTCGACCTGGGCATTGCGGGTGCGCGGGCTCAGCGCGCCCAAAACGACCGCAGTGCCGCCGCGCTGCCGACGCAACTGTTCGGCGATCGCGTAGACCTGGTCGACCGAGAAGGCGACGACGGCACTGCGTCGCGGCAGCCGGCCCAGCTTCGCCTGGCCGGTATGGGTCAGGGTTGAGAAGCGCGGCCTTCCCTCGATCTCCGCCGCGGGCACCATGCGACGCAGCAATGGCCGCATGGTGTCGGCGCCCAGCAGCATGGTCTCGGAAAGCCCGCGTGCGTGCAGCAGCCGATCGGTAAAGACGTGGCCGCGTTCGGCATCGGCGGCCAATTGAATCTCGTCGATCGCCAGGAAGTCCACCCGCAGGTCCAGCGGCATGGATTCGACGGTGCAGACGAACCAGCGCGGGCGCGGCGGGACGATCTTCTCCTCGCCGGTCACCAGCGCCACCGACCCGCGCCCTTTCAGCCGGACGATCTTGTCGTAGTTCTCGCGCGCCAGAAGCCGCAGCGGAAAGCCGATCATGCCGGTGGCATGGCCGAGCATGCGCTCCATGGCGAGATGGGTCTTGCCGGTGTTGGTGGGGCCAAGGACGGCCCGGATCCGGGAGCGGTCGCGCTGCATGGCTGGCAGATAGGATTGCGCGGCGGGAAATCCAAGGCAAGCGGTATCGCGGGATGGGAAGTTCAGTGGCGAAAAACCGGGCGCTGCCGTTATAGTCTTCGCAACCCCAGCCAGGGAGGATCGATCCATGGCCGATGCGACTCGAGTGTCGGGCAATCCGGGCGATAGCCTGCTACTGACCGATCTCTACCAGCTGACCATGCTGCACGCCTATCTGGAGCATGGCATGACCGGGACGGCGGTGTTCGAGTTCTTTGTCCGCCGGCTGCCGGAGCGGCGTGGATTTCTGGTGGCGGCAGGGCTGCGGCAGGCGATCGAGTTTCTCGAACAGGCGCGATTCACGCCGGAAGATCTCGATTGGCTGGCAGCGAGCGGCCGCTTCCCCAAGGACTTTATCGACCGGCTGGCTGATTTTCGCTTCACCGGAGACGTCCATGCGGTGCCAGAGGGAACCGTCCTTTTCGCCGACGAACCGATCATCCGGGTGACGGCGCCGCTGCCGGAAGCGCAGTTGATGGAAACGCGGCTGATCAACATCCTGCATTTCCAGACGCTGATTGCCTCGAAGGCGGCGCGCATGGCGCTTGCGGCACCGGGTAAACTGCTGATCGACTTCGGACTGCGGCGGGCGCACGGGGCGGAGGCCGGGCTGATGGCCGCGCGCGCCAGTTACCTCGCCGGTTTCGCCGGCACCGCGACAGTGCCGGCGGCGCCACGCTACGGCGTTCCGGTTTACGGCACCATGGCGCACTCCTTTGTCCAGGCTCATGACAGCGAAGAGCTGGCTTTCGAGCATTTCGCCCGTTCGCGGCCCGATTCCGTGATCCTGCTGATCGATACCTACGATACCGAGGCCGGGGCGGAGAAGGTGGCGCGCCTGGCGCCAAAGTTGAAGGCACTGGGAATTCCGGTGCACGGTGTGCGGCTGGACAGCGGCGATCTGGCGGCACATGCCCGCAAGGTGCGGGCAATCCTCGATGCCGGTGGACTGCAGGATTCGACGATCTTCGCGAGTGGCGGCATCGACGAGGATGCCTTGCTGGAATTCGGGCGCAGCGACGCCCCGATCAACGGCTACGGCATCGGCACCAGCCTCACCACGTCGTCCGACGTTCCAGCGTTCGATTGCGCGTACAAGCTGCAGGAATATGCCGGCCGGCCAAAGCGCAAGCGATCGGAGGGCAAGGCGACATGGCCCGGCCGCAAGCAGGTGTTCCGGCGCTACAACGCGGATGGCGTCATGCGGGGCGACGTGTTGACCGTGGAAGGCGACCGGCAGGGTGGCGAGGCACTGATCCGACTGGCCATGCGAGGCGGAGCGCGCGTCGGCGCATTGCCCGCGCTGGTTCAGGCGCGGGCGCATTGCGCCGCCGAACTCGCCCGTCTGCCGGCACATCTGCGCCGCCTGGAGGCAGGCCCGCCCTATCCGGTCGAAGTCGCACCCTCATTGCATGCCCTGGCCGACCAGGTCGACCGCGAGACCGGCTGAGTATACCCGCAATACCCCGCAGTCCGGTTCCGCTCAGCAGTTGGCGGGTTGCTGCTCTCCCTCGGTCCCCGGCGGCGGGCATTCCGCCGGCGGCGGCACGACAGGAGCCACCGGCAGTTTAACCTTGAGCTTGTCTTTGGGTTTTCCCTGCGGCTCGGGTTGGGTCTGTCCAGCATCGGCACCGGGTGCGCCAGCCTGGGGCTGAGCCTGGCCTTGCACGCGGTTGTCCTTCTTGGCTGGCCAGACGGCATTCCCCTGCGGCTGCTGGCCCTGGTTTTGTTCGCCGGCCTGCGGCTGCCCGCGCGCATCCTTCCGCTCCGGCCAGCCGCCATTGCCTTGCGGCTGCTGGCCCTGGTCTTGTCCGCCGGCCTGCGGCTGCCCGCGCGCATCCTTCCGCTCTGGCCAGCCGCCATTGCCCTGCGGCTGCAGGCCCTGGTCTTGCCCGCCGGCCTGCGGCTGCCCGCGCGCATCCTTCCGCTCCGGCCAGCCGCCATTGCCTTGCGGCTGCTGGCCCTGGTCTTGTCCGCCGGCCCGCGGCTGCCCGCGGGAATCCTTTTTGCCTGGCCAGCCGCCATCGTTCCCCGACTGCCGCGTATCGGGCTGCTGCCCCTCCGGCATTCCCGGTCCGGGACCGCGGTTGAACCGCTCGGGGCGAGGCGCTCCGTATTGCCGCTGGTGTTCATGGTTTCGCGCATAAGGCTGCTCGTCGGTAATCTCGATTACCGTCCGGCGCCGATCGTCCAGATAAATAAATTTCGGGCGATTTGGCGAGCGCTGCCATGCTCCATTGAAGAAATAGTAATAGTAGTGCGTCTCAATATGATAATACACCCCGGCATCCGGGTAGTAATAATATCGATAATATTCTATCGGATAGACCGGCTGCGGTGGCGGTTGCGGCACATAGATCGGCTGTCGTGGCGCTACGTAAGTCGTCCGTTCCTCGACGACGCAGCCACTTAAGCCCACGAGGGCAGCTATCGCTGACACGCGCGCAATCGCCGAAAACTTGCAACGCCAATCCATTTTTTTCTCCACCGTCTTGCAGCTTGCGGGACAGATTGG
>JAHELM010000334.1 GCA_024644185.1 Rhodospirillales bacterium
CTCTATCCCGGCGTGGTCGCCGCGCTCGACGCCCTTGCGGCGTCGGGCGCGCTGCTGGCGGTTGCCACCGGCAAGTCGCGGCGTGGATTGCTGGCGACGCTGGAACGGCACGGGCTGACCGGCCGTTTCGTCGTCCTCAAGACCGCCGACGATGCGCCGGGCAAGCCGAATCCCGATATGCTGCTGGATGCCATGGCTGAAACCGGTGTCACGCCGGCCGACACGGTGATGATCGGCGACACCGTATTCGACGTCGCCATGGCGCGGGCTGCGCGCACAGGCGCAATCGGTGTAAGCTGGGGCTATCATGAACCCGCCGAATTGACGGCGGCCGGCGCGCATTGCGTGGTGGACAGCTTTGCCGATCTCGGCAAGGCGATCAGCGATTTATGGGAGAAGGCAAATGCGACTCGGTAAGATATTGAAATACATTCTTATTGGCGTCCCCGTCCTGCTGATCGCCCTGGTGGCGGTGGCGCTGGTCGTGCTGATGACCACGGATTTCAACAAATACAAACCGCTGATCGCCGAGGAAACGAAGAAGGCGACCGGCCGGGACCTGGTTATCGCCGGCGATCTCAGCCTGGTGATTTCCCTGACCCCCGCGGTGGCGGTGAACGGGGTGACGCTGTCCAACGCCAAATGGGGCTCGCGGCCCGAAATGGTGAAGGTGGAGCGCTTCGAGGCGCAGATTTCCGTCCTGCCGCTGCTCACCGGCACGGTGCTGATCGACCGGGTCGTGCTGATCGGCGCCGATATCCTCCTGGAGGTGGACAAGCAGGGCCGCGCCAATTTCGAGTTCGAGACGGCGAAGGCCCCCGCCACCGAGCCGGCGAAGAAGCCCGAGGCCGCGCCGGCGGGCGGCGGGCAGATGGATATTCCGGTCGGCATTCGCGAGATCGTCATCCGCGATTCCCGACTGACCTATTCCGATGCCAAGGCGGGCGCCAGGCATAAGGCGGCGATCGACAGCCTGACGCTACGCGGCGAGGGGCTGCACGATCCGATCAAACTGGCCTTTCAGGGCAGTTACAACGATGCCGCGATCAAGCTGGCGGCGACCCTCGGGGCACCGGCCGAGGCGATGGCGCCCACCAGGCCCTGGCCGATCGATCTGACGCTGGAAGCCGGTGGGGCGACGATTTCGGTCAAGGGTTCGATCGCCAAGCCGATGGAGGGCAAGGGAATCGACCTGGCCCTGGCCGTGGACGGCAATGAACTGGGGGATCTCTCGGTGCTGGCCGGCGCCGAAGTGCCGAAGATGGGCGCCTATTCTCTGGCGGCGCGGCTTTCCGCCAAGGATCCCGCCAAGGCATTGAAACTGGCCGATATGAAAGCCGCCATCGCCGGCACCGACCTCGCCGGGGACGTGACCGTGAAGCTGGACGGCAAACGGCCTTCCATCGATGCGAAGCTGGCCTCGCGCACGATCGATCTCGACAGGCTTGGCGGCGGCGGCGGCGAGGCGGCACCGGCCGCGGCGGCGCAACCGGCGGCCAAGTCCGACCGCATGTTCTCCGACGATCCCCTGCCGCTCGACGGTCTCAAGGCAGCGGATGCGAATCTGCAGCTTGAGGCCGGCACGATCGTCGTCTCCGGGGCGAAGCTGAAAACGGTGGTGCTGAAGCTTGTTCTCGCCAATGGCAAGCTGTCGATTGCCCCGCTCAGGGCCGGCATCGCCGATGGCACCATCGACGGCGCGATCACGCTTGACGGCAGCAGCGGCAAGGCCGCGGCGCTGGCGGTGAAACTGGGTATCGACAAGGTCGATCTCGACAAGCTTCTGACCGAAATGAAGATCACCGAGGATGTGGAAGGGCGCGGCAATATCGATGTCGATATCGCCGGAAACGGCCGTTCCGTGCGCGCCATCATGGCCTCGCTGGATGGCAGTGCCGGCCTGCTGATGGGCGAGGGCCGGATGAAGGATACCCTTTTCCAGTCGCTGCTGGGCGGCGCGGGCGGGTTGGCGAACGCCGTGCTCGACAAGGGAAAGTCCGGGTATACGGCGGTCAATTGCGCCGTCGTTGCCTTCGACATCAAGGACGGGCTGGCGACGGCAAAGGCGATCTATCTCGACACCGAGGCCCACGGCGTCATCGGCAGCGGCACGGCCAATCTGGGCAGCGAGACGCTGGACCTCGTGGTCGATCCGCGCAAGAAGCGCAGCATGGAGAAGCCGGTGCTGCCGGTTCGTATCAAGGGCACCTTCGTGGCGCCCAAATACAATGTCGACAAGGCGGTGGTGGTAACCAAGCTCAGCAAGCTTCTGGGCGCGCAATTGCCACCGGCTCTCGGGGGCGGGGCGCCTGCCGGTGGCGGCACTCCGCTGGTCGAGGGTCCTTGCGCCCCTCCGGCCCCCGCCGAACAGCCGGCAACCCAGGCGCCGGCGCAGCAGCCGGCCCCGGCCCCGGCCCCGGCCGCGCCGGTAACGCCGCAGGACGCGGTCAAGGACCTGAAGAAAGGGCTGAAGGGGCTGTTCGGCCAGTGACGAAGCGGTTCTACAAGACCGCAGCCGCCATTGCGCTGGATGGCGGCGGGCATGGGGTTGCCCTCGATGGCAAGCCGATTCGCACCCCTGCGGGCCGGATCTTCTGCGTGCCTGTGCCGGCGCTGGCCCTGGCGGTCGCCGCCGAATGGGCGGCGCAGGATTCGGTCGTGAAGCCGCTGACCATGCCGCTGATGCGGCTATGCGCCACGGCCATCGACCGGATCGGCGGCGCGCGCGACGGGATCGTCGCCCAGATCGCGGCCTTCGGCGCCTCCGACTTGTTGAGTTACTGGGCGGAGACGCCGGCGGATCTGGTGGCGCGGCAAACCGAACGCTGGCAACCGCTGCTGGACTGGGTGGCGGCCCGTTACGGGGCGCGGCTGGTTGTCACCGCCGGCATCGTACCGGTGGAACAGGACGCAGCGACACTGCGGGCGCTGCATGACGCCGTGGGTTCGCTGGACGATTTTCGGCTGGCGGCCCTGTCGCAACTGACCGCCGCTTGCGGCTCGCTGGTGATCGCGCTGGCCGCCACGAACCGGCACATCGACGCCGCGGCCACCGTGGCCGCCAGCCAGCTCGACGAGATATGGCAGGCCGGGCAATGGGGCGAAGACGACGAAGCCGCCGAACGCCGCGCGGCGCTTGCCGCCGAGATCGAATCCGCCATCCGGTTCCTCGCGCTGCTGGAGGGAACGCGGTAGTCTTGCCCGCAAACGCCAGAGCGCCGTTACTGCCCGCTGGCCTTGCGACAACGGCAATGCTATGTCCTTTGACAAGAATGTTGCGACGCAACGACGGGGCAGGCCATGCAGCACATCATCCGGCAACTCGAGGACATGCGGGCGGGCGCGCGCGCCGGCGGCGGCGCGCGGCGGGTCGAGGCGCAGCACGGCAAGGGCAAGCTGACGGCGCGCGAGCGCATCGAGCTGCTGGTCGACGAAGGGTCCTTCGAGGAATGGGACATGTTCGTCGAGCATGACTGCAAGGATTTCGGCATGGCCGAGCAGAAGATCCCGGGCGACGGCGTCGTCACCGGTTTCGGCACGGTCAATGGCAGGCTGGTCTTCGTCTACAGCCAGGATTTCACGGTATTCGGCGGTTCGCTGTCGGCGGCGCATGCGCGCAAGATCTGCAAGGTCATGGACCAGGCGATCAAGGTCGGCGCGCCGATCGTCGGGCTGAACGATTCCGGCGGCGCGCGCATCCAGGAAGGCGTCGCCTCGCTGGCCGGCTACGCCGACGTGTTCCAGCGCAACGTGCTGGCCTCGGGCGTGGTGCCGCAGATCTCCATGATCATGGGCCCCTGCGCCGGCGGCGCGGTATATTCGCCGGCGATCACCGAC
>JAHELM010000335.1 GCA_024644185.1 Rhodospirillales bacterium
CCAGCCTCACCGGCGAGGCCAACCTGCTGGTGCTGCCCAACATCGACGCCGCCAACATCGCCTACAACCTGCTGAAGACGGCGGCCGGCGGCGGCATCGCGATCGGGCCGTCTCGCTGGGGATGGCCGTCTTTCTCGCCTGGCGCCTGCGCGACCCGGCACGGCCCCGCGCCATCCGCATCGCCGACGGCGTATCCATCGCCGGCACGCTGGGGCTGGCCGGCTGGTCGATCGCGACGTTCGGGCTTTAGGCGACCCTATCCCCAGGCTATCCGCCCGAACAGAACCCGCAGCTTTTCGCCCCGGGCCCGGTTGACGTGTTCGGCCCAGGCAACACGGCCTTCCAGATGGGCGCGGAAATCGGGAGTGCCGTCACGGTTCTGGCTTGCCGGTCCGTGCCGGATGCAGTTGGTGAGGATCGCCTTCAAGCGGTCGTGGTCGGCGCGCGGCAGGTTGACATGCCGGTTGACGACGATGCCGGTAACGCGCTGGCATTGGTGGCGATGCATGACGCGGGTCTTGTTCGCATGCACGACAAAGCCCGCATCGGCGCAGATTTCCGACACCGCGCGGACGAACCCGCCGGATCGGCGCGCGAAATCCGCGTCGCCGGAAAACGTCAGGTCGTCGGCGTAGCGGGTATAGGCGGCACCGGCCCGCCGCGCCAGCCCGGCCAGCCGGCAATCCAGCCGCCAGGCGCACAGATTGGCCAGCGCCGGCGAGGTGGGCGCGCCCTGCGGCAGATGCCTGCCGCCGAATCTGTCGCGCCGGTCCCGATCCGCCGCCATGCCGAACGGCAGGGCGTCGAAGACATCGCGCGGCGTCCGGGTGCCGCACAGCCCGGCCAGGACTCGCGCCACCGGCCATGGATAGCCAAGGCTGCGAAACAGCCCGTGCACGGCGCGGATCGGCACGGCGGGGAAGAAATCCCTGAGATCGAGGCACAGCACGACATGTTCCCCGGCATGCCGCGCCGCCCCGCCGATGCAGGAGCGCCCCTTGCGAAAACCGTGCGCGGCGTCATGCACCGGTATCGGATCGAGGATTTCGCGCAGGATTTTCCGCTGGATTCCCTTCAGCAGCGGCTTCGGCGCCTCGATCAGCCGCGGCGGCCCGTGCCGGCGCGGAACCCAGCAGCGGAGGTAATGCCGCGTCGACCTGCTGTCGGCCGCCGCGCGGTACCCCTCGACATCGGCCAGCCATTCCACATGCCGGACCGGCAGGTTGAGCCAGGCGGCAAGCGCCGGGACGGTCTCGATTTCCGGGATCCCCGCGTCGCGAAACGGCGGCGCCGGCGCAAACCCGGGAAGCGGAACGCTGAACGAATCGAACAGCGGCTTTTTCTCGTCGTCCAGCTCCAGGGCCCTGAAGGACTCCGCGGCCAGGATCAATCGGGCGATCGTTGGCGGCGCGGGCGCATAGGGAAGCGCCGCGGCCGCCACGACTTCGGCGGCAAGCCGCCCCAGCCATCCCCTGGTGTGCCGCCACCCGAACGCCTTCACGGCCGCCGATTCAAGGCCTTGCGGCGTCCACTCGGCATTGGCAAAGATCAGCGACAATGCCCTGGCGGTCGCGGTCTCGTGACCCATCCGGCCCCCTTCCGGCGCAATGTGGCCGATCCCTCCAACCCGTCGTGTCACGCATGACCAGGATCAGGCCGCGGCCTGAGGGCGGTCATGCACAGTCATGGCCAGGTCAGTCTGGATCCCCGGGGTAGCCCCGGAGAGCCCCGGTCGCGGCGATGCACGGCCAAGGCTTTCTTGGAGGGTCGGCCACAACCGCAGGATAAGCACGGCCCGCCCGGACAGGCAACGCGGAAACCCGGTGATTTGCCGCATCCTTCGCGGCCGGGGTGGAAAATCAGGCCGGTTTCGCCCGGCGCACCAGCAAGGCGAAGGACGCCGCCGTGGCCAGGCCGGCCAGCGCGATTGCCGCCGCCATTGGCCGCGTCGTGCCGTCGAAACCGGCGCCCACCGCGATGCCGACCAGCGCCGCGGTTCCCATCTGGGTGAAGCCGAGCAGCGACGAGGCCGCGCCGGCCATGGTCGGGAACGGGCCGATCGCGCCAGCCATGGAATTGGGCATCACCATGCCGACGCCGATCATGTAGATCACCATCGGCACCAGCACGGCGGCGACGCCCTGCACCCCGGCCAGCGCCGGCGCCGCCATCGCCACGCCGCCGAAGGCGCAGAGCCCGGCCCCCATCCACACCATCCGCTCGATGCCCAGCCGCATGGTCAGGCGCGCCGTCATCATGGTGCCGGCCAGATAACCGCCGACCGCCGTGGCGAAGCACAGGCCGAACTGGTTCGGCGCCAGGCCCAGCACCTCGACGAACACGAAGGACGAGCCGGAAATGAAGGCGAACAGCCCGCTATAGGTCATCGTCGAGCACAGCACATAGCCGATATAGGCGCGGCTGCGCAGGAAGGCGGCATAGGACCGCAGCATCTGGGCGGCGCTCTGCGCCTGGCCGAGATGCGGGTTGGTCTCGTCCAGCAGGAACCAGATTCCGGCCAGCGTCACCGCGCCGTATGCCGCCATCAGCGCGAAGTTCGACCACCAGCCGAACCACACGGTCAGGTAACCGCCGATCATCGGCCCCACCGCCGGCGCGATGGCCATCGCCGCGCCGATATAGCCCAGCATCCGTGCCGCCCCTTCGCGGCCGTAAATGTCGCGCACCACGGTGCGGCCCAGTACCGGCCCGGCGCAGGCCCCGACCGCCTGCAGGAAGCGGCCCGCGATCAGCATTTCGATGCCGGGCGCCGCCATGCAGAAGAGCGAGGCCACGACATAGATCGCCAGCCCCGCCAGCATCGCCGGCCGCCGGCCGATGCGGTCGGACAGCGGCCCGTAGACGAGCTGCGCGAAGGCGAAGGCGACCAGGAACACGCTGAGCGTCAGCTGCACCGTCGCCACATCGGTGGCGAATGTGCGGGTCAGCGAGGGCAGCGCCGGCAGGTAGAAATCCGTCGAGGCCGGCCCCAGCGCCACGGTCAGGGTCAGCAGCACGGCAACGATACGCGAATCGGGGCGCGGCACGGGATTTCAACCCTCCTGCATGGATTTCGGGGTGATCAGTTCGAAACCGGCCGCGCCGGCCGCCGCCAGCCCCAGAATCAGCAGGCCCAGCGACAGCGCCGAGCCGTCGTAAAGCCGCGACAGGGCATAGCTGCCGGCGGCGCCCACCGCCATCTGCAGGAAGCCCATCATCGCCGAGGCGCTGCCGGCGATGCGGGGGAAGGGATGCAGCGCGCCGGCCGTGCCGGAGGGCAGCAGCAGGCCGAAGCCGAAGACGAACAGCATCATCGGCCCGATCACCCGCGGCAGCGACAGCTCGCCCGACAGCGCCACCATCAGGGCGCCGCCGGTCAGCGCCAGCAGGCCGCCGATGCGGATCGCCGCGCGCGGCGACAGCCGCCCGTGCAGCCGCCCGGCCAGGATCGAGCCGCTGGCATAGGCGCCGACCGTGAAGACCGACAGCATGCCGAAGGAATCCGGCGCCAGTCCCAGCCGGCCGATGAACAGGAACGGAATCGCCGCGGTATAGGCGAACAGCCCGCCGAAACAGAAGATGCCGGAGACGAGAAACCCGAGATAGCGCCGGTTTCCCAGCAGCATCGCGTAGTTGCGCAGCAGCCGCGCCGGATCGGTTGCCGCCGGGTCGCGCGCCGGAATCGTCTCGCCCAGCCTTGCCGCCACCAGCCAGATCATGCCGAGGCCGTAGACCACCAGGAAGCCGAAGGCCGACCGCCAGCCCAGCCAGACCTCCAGAAAGCCGCCGATCAACGGCCCCAGCGCCGGGGCGAGCGCAATGGCCGTGCCGATGAA
>JAHELM010000336.1:0-2962 GCA_024644185.1 Rhodospirillales bacterium
TCCAACTCAGGCACCCTCGCCCGCCTCCTCCGCGACGAAGCGCGGAAACACGCCCTCGGGCTTCGGCAGAGCTGTGCCAGGTACCAGTCTCCCGGCCGTGTAGGCGGCGGTATCGCGGGCGTTTCGAGGCACGGAGAGCTGGTCGAGGATGCGCGATGCGGCATCGGGCATGAAGGGTTGCACCAGCAGGCCGATCTGCCGGATCGTCTCGGCCAAGGTATACAGAACCGCACCCATGCGCGCGGGATCGGTCTTGCGAAGCGCCCAGGGAGCTTCGGAGTCGACGTAGCGGTTCGCCTCGCCGATGACATCCCAGATCGTTCCCAGCGCGTTGTGAAACGACTGGGTGTCCAATTCCTCGCGCAGCTTGGGCAGCATTGCGGCGGCGCGCGCCAGCAGCGCAGCGTCCGTCGGTCCTTCCTTGCCCTCCGGGTCCGGCACGCGGCCATCGCAGTTCTTGGCGATCATCGACAGCACGCGCTGGCACAGATTGCCGATATCGTTGGCAAGATCTCCATTCAACCGGTTGATCATGGCCCGGTGCGAAAAATCTCCATCGTTGCCGAACGGAACTTCGCGCATCAGGAAATAACGCACGGGATCGAGCCCGTATTTCTCGACCAGGCCGCGCGGTTCGATGACATTGCCCAGCGACTTCGAGATCTTCTGTCCCTCGTTGGTCCACCAGCCGTGTGCGAACACGCGCCGTGGCGGCTCCAGTCCCGCGGCCATCAGGAATGCCGGCCAGTAGACCGCGTGGAAGCGCAGGATATCCTTGCCCACCATGTGCAGGTCGGCCGGCCAGAACGTGCGGAAAATCTCGCTTTGGGTATCCGGATAGCCGACCGCCGTGATGTAGTTGGTCAGCGCGTCGAGCCAGACATACATGATATGCGCGTCGTCGCCCGGCACCGGCACGCCCCACTTGAAGGTGGTGCGCGACACCGACAAATCTCGCAGCCCTGATCTGACAAAACTGACGACCTCGTTACGCCGGCTTTCAGGCAAGATGAATCCGGGATTCCTGTCGTAGAACTCGAGCAGCCGGTCCTGCCAGGCTGACAGGCGGAAGAAATAGCTCGGCTCTTCGACCCACTCGACCGTGGCGCCCGATGGTGCGGTCTTTGTTCCGTTCGGCCCGTCCTTCAGTTCGGTCTCGGTATAGAACGCTTCATCGCGCACGGCATACCAGCCGGCATAGCTGCCCAGATAAATGTGGCCGTCGTCCAGAAGCTTCTTCCAGATCGCCTGGACCGAGCGAAGATGCCTGTCCTCGGTCGTGCGGATGAAGTCGTCATTGCTGAACTTCATCGCCTCCGCCAGTTCGCGAAAATTCACCGAAACCTTATCGGTGAAGGCTTTCGGCGGGATACCCGCGGCTTCCGCGGCCTTTTCCACTTTCTGCCCGTGCTCGTCGGTGCCCGTCAGGAAATGCACCCGGTATCCATCCAGCCGCTTGAAACGGGCCAGAACATCGCAGGCAAGCGTTGTGTAGGCGTGCCCGATATGCGGCACGTCATTCACGTAGTAGATCGGCGTGGTGATGTAATAGGTTTTCTCGACCGCCATTGCGGCACTCTCCGGCATCGTCGCTCAACAGTGTCAGGGATCAGCCGCGGACGGCGTCTTCGAGGGCCAGGAAGGCACTGACCACGACCTGTTTGCGGTCAAGATGCACGCTTCCCGCCTGAGCAAACAGGCGAGTGACGTTTTCCCATACCTCAAGCCACTTCGCAAGCCCGCCCCGCGCCCAGAGGTCGCGGGCAACCGCCTGCTCGCCAGCCAGGATTTCCGGGATATCCGTGCCACGCGCCCGATCGCGGATCATGGTCGCCAGCCAACGGTCGATCAGCCTGCCCAGCATGTTGAAGGAATCCTCGGCACCTGCCCGGGCGAGACGGTCGCCCAGCGCGTGCAGCCCACGAACGTCCACATGGCCGATTTTCGACAAATGACCGACCAGTTCCCGATACAGGTCCAACCCGCCCGTGTCGGCCAGGGTCAGGGCTTCGCCGATGCTGCCGCCGGCCAGTCGCGCCAGCAGCCGCGCGTCGTCCTCACCGGTCTCGGGCTCCATCTGGCGCAGCAGCGCCACAACCGTATCGTCCGGCAGCGGCGACAGGGCCAGCATCCGACAGCGCGACCGGATCGTCGGCAGCAGACGCCCGGGTTGATGGCTGACCAGCAGGAACAGGGTCCGCGCCGGTGGCTCCTCCAGGCCCTTCAGCAGGGCATTGGCGGCCGACCGGTTCATTTCGTCGGCCGCGTCGACAACGACCACACGCCAGTCCCCTTCCCCCGTTGTCAGCGCCAGGAACGAGGATAGTCGGCGCACGTCGTCAACCACGATTTCACTGCGCGTCTTGCCGCCCTTAGGATTGATCGAGCGCTCTATCGTCGCAAGGTCCGAATGGCCGCCGGCATTGACGCGCCTTGCGACTGGATGATCCAAGGCAATTCCCAGGCTGTCGGCCGGCGCCGGCGCATCGCCGAACATCCCACCCGGGGCGCCGCCACCCTGGGCAAGAACGAACCGGGCCACACGATAGGCCAGCGTTGCCTTGCCGATGCCGCGCGGTCCGGCGATCAACCAGGCATGGTGCATCCGTTTCGAATTCCAGGCTTCCAGAATGGTTCGTTCGGCGACTTCATGGCCGAAAAGCTCAGTGGCCAGCCGCGGTGCCAGGCGGATTGCAGAGTCACTCACGGGGTTAGCGCCTCCGGCAGCCGCTGGCGTAACGCATCGAGAATGGCGAGACATACCGTGTCCGCATCGCGCGCTGCGTCGATCACGACGCACCGTTTGGGTTCCTGCCGGGCGATCTCCAGAAATCCGGCGCGAATTCGCTCGTGAAAATCACGATCCATACGCTCGTAACGATCTTCGCCGCCGCCGCGACCAGCCGCGCGCGCCAGCCCGGCATCGACCGGAAGATCGAGAATCAACGTAAGGTCCGGCTTC
>JAHELM010000336.1:2972-3831 GCA_024644185.1 Rhodospirillales bacterium
CCGACGCAAATCCGGTATAGATCGGCAATCGCGGCACGATCCACTCCGTGCCCGAATCCCTGATATGCCAGCGTCGAGTCCGCGAACCGGTCGGAGATCACCCAGGCTCCGCTTGCCAGCGCCGGCAGAATCGTTCTCTGAACATGGTCACGGCGTGCGGCGAAATGCAGCAGCGCCTCGGTCAAGGGATCCCAACGATGCACTTCGCCATTGACCAGAAGGCCACGAATTTGCTCCGCGCCGGGCGAGCCGCCAGGTTCGCGCGTCAACCGGGCGGCCCGGCCGGCACGCTCCAGCGCTTCGGCCAGACGACGGGCCTGGGTGGATTTCCCGCCCCCTTCGCCGCCCTCCAGCGTGATGAAACGGCCGCGCCGCGGATTGCTCATCTTCGATCGGGTTTCAGCTTGCGCCTGTGCGCACCAGATACATGATGGCCGGCCCGATACGTCCAAAGAAACCGCGCTCGCCAATATCGGCACCCGCATAGAGCGGAACCTCCATGGGCGCTACTCCCGGCGCGGCAATCACCAGCTTCGCCACCTGATCGCCCTTGGAGATCGGCGCTGGAACAGCCTTTCGATGCACGATCTTCACCGTCATATCGCGACGCGCCTTGCGCAGGATCGACACCGCCAGTCTGTCGCGAATCACGACCGGAACAGTCTCCTTGTTGCCAAGCCATACCGGCACGCTTCCGACTGTTTCGCCGGCATCGTACAGCGCATATTGGGCCCATTCCCTGAAGGCCCACTCCAGCAGCAATTCCGCCTGCTCGCCGCGCTCACGCATGGATTTCGTTCCGTGAACGACGACCACGATGCGTCGGCCGTCGCGGATTGCCGAGCCAGCAAGCCCATAC
>JAHELM010000337.1 GCA_024644185.1 Rhodospirillales bacterium
GGCCAACAATATCCTGCTGCGACAGGCGGCACCGCGTGCCGCCGGGATCGTCGCGAATATCACCGCGATGATCGACAACGAAATGAATCAGGACTCGTCGGCGGCGCGCAAGGAACTGCTCGGCGCGATGGCCGATGTGCGCGGGTCGATGGCGATGGCGCTGGCCAGCATACGGGCCTATCTGCTATCCGGCGACGACAGGTTCCGCGCCGAATACGATTCCCACTGGGCGACCAACGACAAGCGCTTCGCCGATCTGGGGCGCATGGCCGGGCTGTTCACCGCCGATCAGGCGCGTGCCTTCGCCGAATTGAAGAAGCTGCGTGACGAGTTTGCGCCGTTGCCGCCGAAAATGATCGAGATCCGCGGCTCGGACCAGTGGAACATGGCCATCCATCAGCTGGTCACCGAGGCGGCGCCGCGCGCCGACAGGCTGCTGACCATCCTGCGCGGCGAGAAGCAGGCTGACGGGTCGCGGCGGGGCGGCATGGCGGACAGCCAGCGGACCCTGCTGACGACGGACGCGAATTCGGCGCTGAATTCGGCCAGCACGATGTTGACCACCGTGTGGGTCCTGCTGGCTGTCGGTCTGTTCATGGCCGCCGTGATCGTGTTCTTCAGCGCCCGTTCGATCGTCGATCCGATCGCTGCGCTGACCGGCGTCATGGGCCGGCTGGCGGGCGGCGAGAAAACCGTGGCCATACCGTCAACCGAAAAATCCGACGAGGTTGGCGACATGGCGCGCGCGGTTCTGGTGTTCAAGGAGAACATGATCAGAAACGACGAGTTGACCGAGATCCAGGCCGCCGAACAGCAGGCAAAGGTCGTGCGCGCGGAACAGGTGTCCTCGATCATCGCCAGCTTCGACAGCCAGGTGGCGGGGGTCCTGCAGAGTGTCGGTTCGGCGGCGGAGGAACTGGAACGAACGGCGCAGGCGATGTCGGCCACGGCCGAACAGGCCAGCCACCAGGCGAGCGCCGTCTCGGTTGCGTCCAACCAGGCCTCGGCCAATGTGCAGACGGTCGCCACCGCCGCCGAGGAACTCAGCGCCTCGATCAGCGAAATCGGCCGTCAGGTCAACCAGTCCACCAGGATCGCCAGGGATGCGGTCGAGGAGGCGGAACACACCAATCGCACGGTCCAGGGTCTGGCCGAGGCGGCGCAGAAGATCGGCGCCGTGGTGAATTTGATCAACAACATCGCCGGTCAGACCAACCTTCTGGCGCTGAACGCCACCATCGAAGCGGCGCGGGCGGGAGAAGCCGGTAAGGGTTTTGCCGTCGTCGCCCAGGAGGTCAAGAACCTGGCCAACCAGACCTCGAAGGCGACGGAGGAGATATCCGCGCAAATTCTTTCCGTGCAGCAGGAAACCGAGGGCGCCGTGGGTGCGATCCAGAAAATCCTGCAGATCATCGGCGAGTTGAGCGACATTTCGACCTCGATCGCGGCGGCGGTCGAGGAACAAGGCGTTTCCACGCAGGAAATCGCCCGGAATGTCCAGCAGGCGGCCCAGGGCACGCAGCAGGTGAACGAAAACATCGGCGGGGTCACCGACGCCGCCAGCCAGACCGGCGCGGCGGCCAACCAGGTGCTGTCGTCCTCGGGCGAACTGGGCCAGCAGGCCGATGTGCTGCGCGGTCACGTCGACGCCTTCCTGCGCGACGTGCGCGCCGCCTGAGCCGGGGCCACGACTGAATTCCGTCAGGGAAGACGGAGGGTTGCACCCCCGCCGGCGGCAGGTCCGCCGGCGGGTTTTCTTCGGAATCCCGGCAGTCCGCGGCCGGATTAAGTCTTCATTAAACTCGATGCTGCTAACAATGGCTTGATCACGGACGTTGCCGGCGAAGGGCCGGAAGGTGGAATAGGCAGGGGCGGACTCGATGTTGGCGTGGCTGATCAAAAATACCAAGATGGTACGGTTTCGCCTGATCGCGATCCTCGTCGTGCTGACGCCGATCGTCGGCTATTACACGATCGGCCTTGCCGTGTTCGCCAAATACAATCGCGACAACGCGACCCAGGCGGCGGCGTCCAGCCAGGTCGCGGACTCGATTCTCGATCTCGCCTCGGCGCTTGCGCAAGAGCGCGAGACCATGGTGATGACCGTCGATTCCCGCGTGCTGTCCTTGTCGGGCAAGGAGAGGATCGCGCGGCTGGGCGGCAATCACGACGCGAGCCGCGCGGCGATGAAGATTCTGGAAAGCAACATGGCGCTGGTGCATCTGCAACGCGGCGCCTTGGGCCTTGCCGAAAAGTTCCGGACCCTGGAGGGCCGGGTCGATGTCATGCGCGCCAGCGTCGCCGAATCGCTGTCGCGGGGCCGGACGATGGCCGACAAGCAGCTTGGCAAGGATTACGGCGATGCATTGACGGAATTGATCGCCATGGCGCGCGATCTGCGCAACGCCACGGAATTCAGGCCGGCCGAGGCGATGAGCGCGATCCAGGCCAGTCAGCAGCTGACCGATGCGATCTGGCAGTTCGAGGAATATCTGCGTCGCGAGCGTACTGAGATCGTCCAGCTTCTGATCAAGGGCCGCCGGATCGAGGGAAGTACCGCCGACCAGCTTGGCGCCATGCGTGGGCGCGTGGACGCCGCCTGGCAGCGCATCGGCTATTACGTGGCGCGCGACGATGCCGATCCGGAAATCGTCGTTGCCGTGCGCGACGCGGAAATCCGGGTTCTGAATGACTTCCAGGAGACGCGGCGCAGCGTCTACGAGGCGGGCCTCGCGGGCAAGCCCTATCCGGTCAGCTATATCGACTGGCTGAAGATCAATGACCAGGCGGCCGAGGCGGTGGCGGGACTGTCCAACACCATCGCGCTGGCATCGGGCCGTGTGGCCGATGGCGCGGTTGCCCAGGGGACGACGAATATCGTGATCGATCTCGGTCTGTTCGTGATCGGGTTCGCCGCCCTCGGGGTATCGTTCTGGTTCGTGATATGGCGGATCAGCCGCCCACTTGCCGATCTGGCCGATATCATGGGCAAGGTGGCGGCTGGCGACCGGACCGTTCGCGTGCGCTTCGCCGGGCGCCAGGACGAAATCGGCGAAATGGCCCGCGCGCTCGAGATCTTCCGCGAAAATGCCATCGAGAAGGACCGGCTGCAGGCCGAACAGTCGGAAGCCGAAAAACGGGGAAGCGAGGAGCGGCAGCGTGCCCGCATGGAATTGGCGGATCGGTTCGAGGCGCAGGTTCAAGGTCTTGTCGAAGGCGTCGCCGGCGAAATCGGCGACATGCAGCGCGCGGCCCACGGCATGACCGCCACGGCCGACGAAACGTCTCGCCAGTCGGCGGCGGTGGCGGCGGCATCGGAGCAGGCGACCGCGAATGTGGCGACGGTGGCGACTGCGGCCGAACAGCTCAGTGCCTCGATCGCCGAGATCGGGCGGCAGGCCGGGCAATCCGCCGAGATCGCCGGCCGTGCCGTCGATCATGCGCAGCGCAGCGACGCAACCATGCGCAGCCTCGATGTGGCCTCGCGACGCATCGGCGAGGTGGTCGATCTGATCAACAAGATTGCCGGCCAGACCAATCTTCTGGCGCTGAACGCCACCATCGAGGCGGCCCGCGCCGGCGAGGCCGGCAAGGGCTTTGCCGTCGTCGCCGGCGAAGTGAAGAACCTGGCCAACCAGACCGCCAAGGCGACCGAGGAAATCGCCAGGCAGATCGAGGCGGTGCAGGGCGAGACCAAGGCGGCGGTCGCCGATATCGACGATATCCGCCGCATCATCGGCGAGATCAACGATATCTCGATGACCATTGCCACCGCGGTCGAGCAGCAGGGCGCCTCGACGCGCGAGATCGCCCGCAACGTCCAGCAGG
>JAHELM010000338.1 GCA_024644185.1 Rhodospirillales bacterium
GGCACGATCAGCGAGTCATCGACGGCGCGCAATACAGAATCATGCTCGATGGCGGAGACCAGAACGCGGCGGCGCTTACAGCCGCGCAGCGCCAGATTGTTGGCCTCGGTACCACCAGAGGTGAAAACGATCTGCTCGGCCCGCGCCCCGGCCAGCGCCGCCACCTGTTCGCGCGCGGCGTCCAGCCGGCGTCGCGCGGCCCGGCCCTGGCCATGCACCGAGGATGGATTGCCGCAATCGGCCAGCGCCGCCACAAGCGCCGACGCCGCCCCGGGACGGAGCGGCGTCGACGCATTGTGATCGAGATAACAGGGGTTGACGGCGGTCATCGCGGGCAGCGCCCGGCCCCCTATTCGGCCGCGCTGGCCGCTGGCATCAAGTCGACCGGCAGTTCGCCATGGCCGTGCAGACGTCCGCTGACACCGAGGACGCGGCGCTCGACCACATCGGCCAGCGATACCGCGCTGAGAAACAGGTGAATCTGGTTGCTGAGCTCCGACCACAGATCATGCGTGGCGCAGCGCATCCGGTCCTTGGTGCAGCCATGCGGCGACTGCGGGTCGCAGCGCGTGGCGCGGATCGGCTCGTCCACCGCCAGGATGATGTCGGAAATCCGCGTGCCATCGGCGCCCCGAGCGAGCATATAACCGCCACCCGGACCGCGCACGCTGCGCACCAGCGCATTGCGCTTGAGACGGGCAAAAAGCTGTTCCAGATAGGATAACGAAATTTCCTGCCGTTCCGCGATCGCCGCCAGGGCCACGGGCTTGCCGGTGCTGTGCATCGCCAGATCGACCATCGCCATGACGGCGTAACGTCCCTTGGTGCTCAATCGCAATTTCTCTCTCCCTGAATTCAAATTCGCCTTACGCCCGGTGCCGGATTGCCGGCAGGGTCAAATCTTGGCCACGGTACGGGCAGCGGCCTTGCGGACCTCTTCCACGCGCCCCGGCGAAGCCATCTTTTCATAGGCAGCGAGTTCACGTTCCAGATCGTCGATCCGCGATTTCAGGCCGCCAATCTGGGTCTTCAACCCGTCCACCATCTGCGCCACCGGGTCCGGTTGTTCGCCGGGCGCCATGCCATAGGCATCGAAGTCTTCCTCGATCGCGACCTTCGACACCGGTTTGCCGGGAATTCCAACGACGGTGACGCAGCACGGGACTTCACGGGTCACCACCGCATTGGCGCCGATGCGCGCGCCATGTCCGACAGCGAACGGCCCCAGGATCTGCGCGCCCGAGCCGACGATCACATGGTCGCCAAGCGTCGGGTGGCGCTTGCGGTCGCGCTGGCTGTCGGAATCGACCGAGGGAGAGACGCCACCCAGGGTGACCCCCTGATACAGCGTCACGTCGTTGCCGATCTCCGCCGTCTCGCCAACGACCACGCCCATCCCGTGATCGATGAAGAACCGCTCGCCGATCACCGCGCCGGGATGAATTTCAATGCCGGTAAGAAAGCGCGCAACCTGTGAAATCCACCGTGCCAGAACACGCCACTTCGCCATCCACAGCCGATGTGTTACACGATGCACCATGATGGCGTGGAAGCCGGGATAACACAGCAGAACCTCGAATCGCGACCGCGCCGCAGGGTCGCGCGCCATAATCCCGTCGATTTCCTGCTTAATGTACTTGAACATACCCCGTGCCATCCATTTATTATGCTGCGTCCACGCCGCCAAGGTACGGCTTCGCGGGTTGGGCAAAACGACCGTTCTTACGGAATGGATATACGGTCGACCCTAAAGACAGTCAAGCGATGCTGGGTTTTTTTGCGTTTCACGCCAAGGCGATGGCCGCTAAACCCAAGCTCAGCAATAGGTTATATCACGGTAGCCAGGGGTCGACATAGACACCCCGCAAAACGGTTGGATCAATGCCCGAAGTCATATTCAATGGCCCCGAAGGCCGCCTCGAAGGACGTTACAGTCCGGGGAAAGAGCCCGATAGCCCGATCGCTCTGATCCTGCATCCGGGCCCGCAGCATGGCGGTTCGATGAACAATCGGATCGTGCATGCGCTGTACCATACATTCGTTCGTCGCGGTTTCGCGTCGCTGCGATTCAATTTCCGCGGCGTGGGCCGGTCCCAGGGCAGCTTCTCGCGCGGCGAGGGCGAGCTTTCAGACGCCGCCTCGGCACTGGACTGGCTGCAGGCCTATAACCAGAACAGTCGTGAATGCTGGATCACCGGTGTGTCGTTCGGTGCCTGGATCGGCATGCAGTTGCTGATGCGACGTCCGGAGATCACCGGCTTCATAACCGTGGCCCCGCCGGCGAACGTATATGATTTCACGTTCCTGGCGCCCTGCCCGTCTTCCGGGCTGGTCATCTCTGGCGAGCGCGACGAGAGCGTGCCGCAGGAGTCGGTGAAAAAGCTGGTCACCAAGCTGAACCAGCAGAAAGACATCACGGTCGAACACCGCGTACTGCCCGGCGCCAACCATTTCTTCCAGGGCCATTTGGAAGAACTGTCCGCCAATGTCGACCAGTACCTGTCGACCGCCATGGGGACGGCGGAGACCGAGGCAACACGCTGAACGCATCGCCCGTCGGACAAAAGACAACGGCGGAACCGGTTGCCGGTTCCGCCGTATTCCGTTGATCGGGCTGCCGCGTCGCCGCGGGCAGAGCCGTCAATCGAACAGTTTGTCGATATCTTCCTGGGCGATCGCGTCTTCTTCCATCTGCGGCCCTTGCAGCAAGTGGGCTTCGCCGTCGCGAACTTCCTTGGTCTGCTCGACCGACAACGCATCGGCGCCCCAGATTTCGATCATCGCCGCAAGGCGTTCCTCAACGAACTGCAGCGTGTTGACCACCTTCTTGATACGCTGGCCGGTGATGTCCTGAAAATTGCACGCCTCGTAGAGATCGGTCGTGGTTTCGGCAATCTCGTCGGCGGTGGCGACAACCGTCGAATCGCCGGTGTGCGATTTCAGGTCGTGCAGCAGTTCGTCGACGCGCTCGGCGATGTCGATGATGGTAAAGGTCGCGCCCTCGGTCGCCCGCACGACGGCCTGCAACTCGCGCGCCGCGGTCGCCAGACGATCATCCTTGGTGTTCTGGGTGATCAGGGTGGCGATTTCCTTCTTGGTTCGCTCCACCTGGTCCAGCAGCGTGCCAGGCGTGACTCCGTCCACCTCGACAGTGCCGACGGCGAGCCTCTCGAGCCGCGATTCCAGAGACTTGATTTCCTCGAGAATCTGCTCGTTGCTGACCCGGACGTCCCGGCGGTGCTGTAGTTCCGCCGTAAACGGCTTGCGGGATACCGGCCTCAGTTTTGTTGCTGTCATTTCCTGCTCGCCCTGACCTCAATTCCAATCCAGTGGCACGGGGCCACGGTCGGAGACTAGCGGCAAATTACTTGAAAATCGTTAATGCAGAAAATCTTAACCGTGTGCCGCGAAATGCCGGCCCGCCGGCATCGGCATCCGCGTCCCGGTGGTGGTCGGAAAACTCAGGGGCAGACCGGCGATCGACCGCGCGGCCAAAAACGCAAAAGCCTGCGCTTCCAATGCATCGCCGTCCCAACCCACCGCCTCGACAGGTTCTACAGGGGCGTCCAGGCGTGCCGCCAGCGCCGCCATCAGCACCGGGTTCCGCCGGCCACCGCCAGTGACCAGCCAGCGGCGGACCGGCCGCGCAAAAAATTCAACGCCGCGCGCTACCGCGGCGGCGGTGAACGCGGTCAGCGTCGCCGCGCCGTCGGCGGTAGAGGATCCGGCAAGCGCACGCGCGGAGAACGCATTGCGGTCGAGCGATTTCGGGGGTTTCCGCGCGAAATACGGATGCGCCAGCAAACCGGCCAGGACCGCCTCGCAG
>JAHELM010000339.1 GCA_024644185.1 Rhodospirillales bacterium
CGGTCCAGCGTGCCCGTGTCGCCAAAGCCGTCGCCCAGCAGACCGAATCCGGACACGCCAAGACTGGCCAGTTGCAGCCGATACTCGACTGCTTTCGACTGGGCCTTCGAGGCGCGGCGGGTGATGGCGACCAGTGACGGCGTCGTATGGGCGCCAATGACGGTGGAATTCAATGTCGCCAACGTGAATTCGGCGATGATCGCATGGGCGGCCGTGGTCGGGTGGAATCCGTCCCAGGACAGCCACGTGTCCCAATTGGCCGCATTGCACACCCCGGTCGCCAGATTGGCCAGGCAGGAATCGCTGGTATTGGTAAAGCCGTAACGGTCTGGATGAGCGAGGATTTCCCCATAGGCGGCGTAGACGTCGACGACGATGATGTCGGATCCGGTGTCGTCGCGCAGCGCCGCCATGCTGGCGGAAAGCGCCTGATTATGCGCCACTGACAGGCCGGTCAGAATCGGCGCCGCCCCGGATGCGGCCCCTTCGGGGGTGGTCCCCAGATCGGGCAGGTTGAGCACCAGGAATGTCTCGCCGCCAAGACCGTAAAGCGTGGTGACGGCGGTGCCGATATTGCCGACCACGCCGCCGATGAACGCGCCGGGGTTCGCGGGGTCGATCATGCCCCCTCCCAGGCCGAACACATAGTCGTTGGCCCCGGCCCAGATGGTGATCAGGTCGCCGGAATCGAAGATCGGCGCCGGGCTTGCCGCCAACCCGCCTACTTGCATCGGCCCCAATACGCCGGTCGGCAGAAGAATGCTGCCACCGGTGCCAGGCATCACGCCCAGGGCGCCGGTATAGGCGCCGGCAATGGCGTAGTCGGCCAGCGCCGTATCGAGGTGCGCTGCGTCGGCGAAATATTCGACCCAGACCTGCCCATTGGTCGAACGTCCCTCGTAATAGGGCCAGGGCGGGATCGGATAGGGCGCCGGGATGGGGCCGCCAGGGCCGGTCAGGGCATACAGGTTGCCATTGTCGGTCAGGCTGTCGCCAAAGGCATGGACGGTGTCGTATCCGGCCGCGCCGGCGGGGGCCGCCGAGAACGTCGCGGCGGCAACCAACGTGGTGGCCAGGGCGCCGCGGAACTTGAGTTGGAACGTCATTGTCGCTACCTCCCCGTTGTGGCCTCCACGCGCGCCCTTCAGTTACGGCGGGAAAAGGCCGGTGATATCGAAGGTCAGTCACGTGCGAGGCTGGATCGAACGTGCGGAAATAACATCCTGTTCCGGTTTCCATTGCCGGGCAATTGCAATAAATGCCGCATTTATAGGTATCTGGCGGTTCTATGGAAACGGATGGTCCGCATTCATTTTGGTCGCAAGAACAGGCGCCACGGCGCCTTTGCGTTCTGGTGTCATGGCGCCACGGCACCATTGCTCATAAAAAAATTGGCCGCGAACATGCGGCCGGAAATAGGGAGTGGAACGCCAAGACCCCTCGATACGGCGGTGGGCAGCCGCAAATTCCACCCGGAAGTATAAGGCGGGTTCTCACCAAAAAACAATTAAAAAGAGAGTGAAGGCGATCACAAAGCGCGCGTAACGCGCGTCTTGCTACGGCGCGGGCAGTGTCCCGCAGCCGTTTCCCTGATAAGTGTAATGGACGACGTAGCCATCCGGGTCGATCTCGAAATTGGTGGTGCAGCGGTATTCGACCGCGATGGCGGGATCCTGCCGGGTAATCGCCACCTCAACGGGTTGGCCGTCGACGATCCTCGTCTCTGTCGTGACGTGGATCGGGCCCGGCTCCTGCATGGTGCGTGTCCGCCGCCAGGTCAGCACGCGGCTGCCGTCCAGCAGGGTATAGGACGCGTCCGGCGCGCCCCATTCCAGCACCAGCGCGCGTTCGCTGGCGCCGACCCAGCCGTACAACTGGTCGGCATAGGCATCCGCCGGCTCGGCATTCTCGCTTCCCCGGCCGCAGCCGCCCAAGGCAAGCAGGATAATGAGTATCGAGCGGTACCGTCCGGCCATCCGCGCATCCCTCCCGAAGTGCAAATCATCGCACGATTTTCCGCATTCGTCAGCCGCCTGCTTGCATTGTGGCGCGTCCGGCCGCACCTTTGGGGCCGATCACGGAATGGAGATACCGCCCATGAGCAAGCGCGACCGCGCATTTCCCTCGGCGCGCGAGGACGAACAGGCCGCGCGGCGCAAACGCGATACGCCGCAGACCCGCTCGCCGAGCTACCAGCTCGCCTTCGCCGATTCGGATTTCCTGCTGCGCGACGAACTGCGTCCGGTGCGGCTGCAACTGGAACTTCTGAAACCCGAACTGGCCTTGCAGGCGGCCGATATCACCGCGACCATCGTCGTCTTCGGCAGTGCCCGCGCGCCGTCGCCTGAACAGGCGGCGGAGAACCGCGCTTCCCCTGAACATGCCCGCGACTACGAGGAAGCCCGGCGCTTCGCCCGACTGATGTCAGAGCGCAACCACACCGACGGGCTGCGCAACGTCATCGTCACCGGCGGCGGGCCCGGCATCATGGAGGCGGCGAATCGCGGCGCGCACGAGGCCGGCGCGCGTACCGTCGGACTGAACATCGTGCTGCCCTTCGAGCAGGCGCCGAATCCCTACGTGACGCCGGATCTGAGTTTCCAGTTTCACTATTTCGCGATCCGCAAGATGCACTTCCTGATGCGGGCCCGGGCGCTGGTGTGTTTTCCCGGCGGCTTCGGCACGATGGACGAGCTGTTCGAGACCCTGACCCTGATCCAGACCGGCAAGATCGCGCCGATCCCGGTGCTGCTGTTCCGCGAGGCCTGGTGGCGCCGCATCGTCGATTTCGAGGGCCTGGCCGCGGACGGGATGATCGCGGCCGAGGACCTGTCGATCTTCAGCTTCGTCGAGACCGCCGAGGAGGCCTGCGCAACGATCCAGGCCTTCCACGGCGAGTCATGATGCAAGGCCCCGATCCGGCGTTAAAGTTCGGTACGGGGTCAGGCCCCGCATTCCTTGCATTATCGAGGTCGACTGTCTCCGCGGCCGGCCGGGCGGGCAGCTTTCTGGAAATAATGCAAGAAATGCGGGGCCTGACCCCATACGGCTCCTGTCTTGCGGTATTGGCTCGCCGATCAGGCGGCGGCGCTGCCCGGGGTCGTCCAGGCCCGGTTCGCTGACGTCGGCAGATGCGAATCGGCGGCTGGCTGGTAGGCCACGCGGATCTCGCCGAAGGCCGCCAGCGCCTCACCCCCGTCCTTGCCGGGCGCCAGTTCGAAACTGTCGAAGCCGCAGCGCGCCATGAAATACAACTGGTCGCGCAGAACCCGGCCGGTCGCGCGGATTTCGCCGGTAAAGCCGTAGCGCTCGCGCAGCAGCCGCGCCGTAGTGAAATGCCGCCCGTCTGCCATGTTCGGGAAATCCAGCGCCACCAGGGCGAGGCGCGGCAAATCGCCAAGGATGGCGTCGATGCGCTCGTCGCTGCGCAGCCATACGCCCAGCGGCGCATTGCGGCCCGCCAGCGCATTGCATTCGGTCAGCCAGCGCGCCAGCGGCAGGATCGCCGGTGCGTCGCGCAGGACCTCGCCGGCCGCAACATGGGTCCAGTCGTCGCCGTCGATGGCGGGTGCGGTTCGGGCTATTCTGATCAGGGTCATTGCGGGTCTCCGGCCTCATGCATTGGTGTAGAGGGCTGCCCGGAACGGCGTCTGGCCGACCCGATTCAGCGTGTCGAGGAAGCGTTCGCCGGCGCGGCGTTCCGCCAGCCAGGCAACGAGCACGGTTTCGATCGCATCGACGATACCGTCGGCGCCAAAGCCTGGCCCGACGATCTTGCCGATCGCGGCATCCTCGGCCGACGAGCCGCCCAGCGTGATCTGG
>JAHELM010000012.1 GCA_024644185.1 Rhodospirillales bacterium
CAGATCGCGCACCCGGGCGGGGTCCTCGATCACGCGCGGCGTGCCGTGGACATGCACCGCGACGTAGTTCCATGTGGGCACCGATTCGGCGGAATCGTACCAGCGCGGCGAAACATAAGCGTGCGGGCCGTGGAAAATGGCGAGCATTTCGCCCTGGCCGTCGATCGCCTTCCAGTGCGGATTGGCGCGCGCGAAATGCGACAGCAGGCGGTCGCCATCGAGCAGAAACGGCAGATGGGTGGCGACGGGCGCGCCGTCGACCGTGCCGACCAGGATGCCGAAGGCATTGTCGCGGATGGCGCTGTCCAGCGCGTCACGATTCGTCTCGGCGAAGTGTTTCGGCACATACATCCGGGATTCCTCGGATCGGGCCGCGCGGGGCGCGGTTCAGCCCTGGCGCTGCATCATCAGCATCTTCAGCTCGCCGATCACCTTCGCCGGGTTCAGACCCTTCGGGCAGGTCTTGGTGCAGTTCAGGATGGTGTGGCAGCGATACAGCCGGAACGGATCCTCGAGCTGATCGAGCCGCTCGCCGGTCCGCTCGTCGCGCGAATCGGCGATCCAGCGATAGGCCTGCAACAGCACGGCCGGGCCGAGGTAGCGGCTGCCGTTCCACCAGTAGCTGGGGCAGGAGGCGCTGCACGAGAAACACAGGATGCACTCGTAGAGCCCGTCCAGCTTCTTGCGGTCCTCCGGCGACTGCAGACGCTCGCGATCCGGCGCCGGGGTATCGGTCTTCAACCACGGCTCGATCGAGGCGAGCTGCGCATAGGCGTGGTTCAGATCGGGCACCAGGTCCTTCACCACTTCCATGTGCGGCAGCGGATAGACCTTCACGTCGCCTTTCACCTCGTCGGTGTATTTGGTGCAGGCCAGCGTGTTGGTGCCGTCGATATTCATGGCGCAGGACCCGCACACGCCCTCGCGGCAGGACCGGCGGAAGGTCAATGTCGGGTCGATCTCGGTCTTGATCTTGATCAGCGCGTCGAGGACCATCGGGCCGCAGCCGTCGAGATCCACATGGAACGTATCGACACGCGGGTTCGCGTCGTCGTCCGGCGACCAGCGATAGACGCGGAAGGTCCGCACCCGCCTGGCGCCGGCGGGCGCCGCCCAGGTCTTGCCTTCGCGGATCTTCGAATTTTTCGGCAGGGCGAATTCAACCATGTGCCTGTTCCTCGTGCTTTTCCCGACCCGGCCTAATAAACCCGCGCCTTGGGCGGGAAGGGCTGGACATCGTCGGTCAGCGTGTTCATGTGCACCGGCCGGTAGTCGATCCGCACCTTGCCGTCCTCGCCGCACCAGGCGATGCTGTGCTTCATCCAGTCGGCGTCGTCGCGCCCGGGGAAATCCTCGCGGGCATGCGCGCCGCGCGATTCCTTGCGATTGGCCGCCGATTCAATGGTCGCCTTGGCCTGGTACAGCAGATTGTCCAGTTCCAGCGTCTCGACCAGATCGGAATTCCAGATCATCGAGCGGTCGGTGACCTTGAGGTCCTGGCGCCGCTGCCAGATCGCATCCATCTTCGCCGCGCCCTCGGCCAGCACGTCACCGGTGCGGAACACGGCGCAATCGTTCTGCATGGCGCGCTGCATGTCGAGCCGCAGCGCCGCCGTCGGCGTGCCGCCGCCGGCATTGCGCAACCGGTCCAGCCGGCCCAGCGCCAGATCGGCCGAATCCTTCGGCAACGGCCGCGCGGCTTCCTTGGGGTTTACGATCTCGGCGCAGCGGTTGGCGGCGGCGCGGCCAAACACCACGAGATCGAGCAGCGAGTTCGAGCCGAGGCGGTTCGCCCCGTGCACCGACACGCAGGCCGCCTCGCCGATCGCCATCAGGCCGGGAACCACGCTGTCCGGATTGCCGTCCTTCAGCGTCACCACCTCGCCGTGATAATTCGTCGGGATGCCGCCCATGTTGTAATGGCAGGTCGGAATCACCGGGATCGGCTCGCGGGTGACATCGACGCCGGCGAAAATCCGCGCCGTCTCGGAAATTCCGGGCAGGCGCTCGGCCAGGATCTTCGGATCCAGATGCTCCAGATGCAGATGGATATGGTCCTTGCCGGCACCGACGCCGCGGCCCTCGCGGATCTCGATGGTCATCGAGCGGCTGACCACGTCGCGGCTGGCCAGATCCTTGGCCGAGGGCGCATAGCGTTCCATGAAACGCTCGCCCTCGGAATTGGTCAGGTAGCCGCCCTCGCCCCGCGATCCCTCGGTGATCAGACAGCCGGCGCCATAGATGCCGGTCGGATGGAACTGCACGAATTCCATATCCTGCAGGGGCAGGCCGGCGCGCAGCGCCATGCCGCCGCCATCGCCGGTGCAGGTATGCGCCGAGGTGCAGGAGAAATAGGTACGGCCGTAGCCGCCGGTCGCCATCACCGTCATCTTGGCGCGGAAGCGATGGATCGTGCCGTCGTCCAGGTTCCAGGCGATCACGCCACAGCAGGCGCCGTCCCGGTCCATGATCAGGTCGATGGCGAAATATTCGACGAAGAACTCGGCATTGTGCCGCAGCGACTGCTGGTAGAGCGTGTGCAGGATGGCATGGCCGGTGCGGTCGGCGGCGGCGCAGGTGCGCTGCGCCGTGCCTTCGCCGTAATGCGTGGTCATGCCGCCGAAGGGACGCTGATAGATGCGTCCATCGGCGGTGCGGCTGAACGGCACGCCGTAATGTTCCAGCTCGATGATCGCCGGGATTGCCTCGCGGCACATGTATTCGATCGCGTCCTGGTCGCCGAGCCAGTCGGAGCCCTTGACCGTGTCGTACATGTGCCAGCGCCAGTCGTCCTCGCCCATATTGCCCAGCGCGGCCGAGACGCCGCCCTGGGCGGCCACGGTGTGGCTGCGGGTCGGGAAGACCTTGGTGATGCAGGCGGTGCGCAGACCCTTCTGCGCCATGCCGAAGGTGGCGCGTAACCCGGCGCCGCCGGCGCCGACGACGATGACGTCATATTCGTGATCGATGATCGGATAGGCCTGTGCCATGTTGCTTTTTCTCCTGGCCTCAGCCGCCCAGCGCGACCTTGAGAACGGCGAAGGCCGCCGCCACCCCGAACACTGCCGTCGCCGCCTTCACCGCCAGCTGGGCCGCCAGCTTGCGGGCATGCGAATGCACGTAATCCTCGATCACCACCTGCACGCCGTGCTGCGCGTGGTGGAACAGCGCGCCGATCAGCAGCAGCGTCAGCACCGTGTTCAGCGGCCGGCCGAGCCAGGCGACCACGGTCGCATGATCGGCACCGGTCAGGCGCGCCAGCGAGATTGCAAACCAGGGCACCAGCGGCACGAGGGCCAGCGCGCTCAGCCGCTCGGCCCACCAGTGATGCGTGCCGTGATGACCGATGCCGAGCCCGCGGGCGCGGGCGAGAGGGGTGCGCAGGCTCATTTTCTCACACTCCCCTTGCCGCGTAGGCGATGACCCATGTGCCGACGGTCAGAACCACCGACATCAGTGCCGCGGCAATGCCGCTTCGCCGCGCCGTGTCGATCTCGAAGCCCCAGCCCGCATCCCAGCAAAGATGCCGGATGCCGTTGCACAGATGGTAGAACACCGCCCAGGTCCAGCCGAGCAGGAAGACGCGGCCGATCCACGACCCCAGCAGCGACTGCACCATGGCGAAATAGTCCGGGCCGACCGCCAGCGCCGTCAGCCACCAAACCAGGACGATGCTGCTGAGCGCCAGCCCGACCCCGGTGATGCGGTGGACGATCGACAGCGCCATCGGCCAGTGGAAATTGTAGACCTGGAGATGCGGCGAGAGTGGCCTGGAACGCGTGCTCATTCCTGTCTCCACATTCGGTGCGGCCGGACGGCCAAGGATGTCTGTGACTTACCGCCGTTCCAGGCTCAAGTCAATGTTCGCACCTGCACAAAACCTCCCCGGAAGGGCGGTGCGGCTTTATGGCGCTTGCGGATCCCGGAGCCGCCGGTGGATTCATGCCGGCAGGCCGGGCGGGGCGAAAAAGTGATTCGACTTTTACGAAAAAGCTCTGAATTATGTGCGGTGCGCGCTGTTGCGCCGAAGTTTTCGCCGGGGCGAAATCCCCAGGATGCCGCTTTCCCCGTGATTCTGCGCAGGAATTGCAGGGTGCCGGCAACCAGGACGAAACTTCGGGTCTGCCTCCGCACCATCGGGCGGAACGCATCCGGGTCCCGCGGCGAAGCAAGGCTTCGCCAACCCTTCGCGGGGGATCGACAGAGAGTGGACCCGCAACGCACGCCGAGAGCCCGCGACAGGGCTCGGGAGGCGCCGTCCACGGCGCCTCCTTCGATTCAGCGCGGAATCAGCACCGTATAGTCGAGATCGAGGACCACTTCCGGACGGTACCGTCCCTCGGAATCCTTCAGCGGGAAGTCGGCGCAGGGATGGTTTTTCGCCGCCACCAGGCGCAGGCGCAGCGCGCCGACATCCGCGCGGCCGGGACTCTCGATCCGCTCCAGCACCTCCGACCAGGCATGGATCGTGTCGCCGGCGAAGGTGGGATTGGCGTGGCTGCCGCCGTTGATCGCGGCGATCAGCCCGGCATTGGCCAGGCCGTTGAAGCTGAGGGCGCGGGCAATGCCGATGACATGGCCGCCATAGACGAGACGCCGCCCGAACCGGCCGGAACTGGCGGCGTGCTGGTCGAAATGCACCTTGGCGGTATTCTGCCACAGCCGCGTCGCCATCATGTGCTCGGCCTCTTCGACGGTGACGCCGTCCACATGGTCGATGCGCTCGCCCGGCGCGTAATCGCCCCAGCGATGCGGCGCCCCGGACAGCGCGAAATCCCAGCGCGAGAAATCGATCGCCTCGGGCGCGAAGAGGGCATCCACCGCCGCCGGCAGATCGGGGACATGCGGCGGCGGGGCCGGCGCCGCCGGGTCGCGCTTGGCCACCATCACCCAGCGGACATAGCTGAGCACGTCGTGGCCGTGCTGGTTGGTGCCGGTCGAGCGCACCCAGACGATTCCGGTCCTGGCGCTGGACGTCTCCTTCAGGCCGATCACCTCGGAGACGGCCGTCAGCGTGTCGCCGGGGAACACCCGGGCGAGAAAGCGGCAATCGGCATAGCCGAGATTGGCGATCGCGTTCAGCGAGACATCCGGCACGGTCTTGCCGAAGACGATGTGGAAGGCGATCAGGTCGTCGACCGGCGCCCGGTCGAGGCCGAGCCCGCGGGCAAATTCGTCCGAGGATTGCAGGGCGAAGCGCGGCCCGTACAGCGCCTGGTAGAGCGCCACGTCGCCCGCGGTCACGCTGCGTGGCGTGGCATGCGTCAGCGTCTGCCCGAGGCGGAAGTCCTCGAAGTAATTGCCGGGATTGGTTTTCATCGAATTCCCCGTCAGGCCGCGGCGGTGTCGAGCGCGGCGATCAGATCGGCCAGGCGGACGATGCGGCGCGCATTCTCCACATGCAGGTTTTCCACCAGCTTGCCGTCGACCACCACGACGCCCCGGCCGTTGCGGACCGCCTCTTCATGGGCTGCGATGATGCGCTCGCTCCAGGCGACTTCGTCGACCGAAGGGGCGAAGGTCTCGTTCGCCGCGGCGATGGTTTTGGGATGGATCAGCGTCTTGCCGTCGAAGCCGAATTCCAGCCCCTGCCGGCAGGATTCGGCGAATCCCTGGTCGTCGTCGAGATCGAGATGCACCCCGTCGAGGATCGCCAGGCCGTAAGCCCGCGCCGCCAGCACGCAGAGCGACAGGCTGGTCAGCATCGGCAGGCGGCGCGGCGTGTGCAGGCAGTGCAGGTCCTTCGCCAGGTCGGACGTGCCCATCACCAGCCCGCCGAGCCGCGACGAGGCCCAGGCGATTTCCTCCACATGCAGCACGCCCAGCGGCGTCTCGACCATGCACCAGATCGCCATGCCGTCCGGCGCCCCGGCCTGGCCCATCAGCCGCTCGGCCTCGCGCACGGTCTCCGAACTTTCCACCTTCGGCAGCAGGATCGCGTCGGCCCCGGATTTCGCCATGGCGGCGATATCGGCTTCGCCCCATTCGCTGGCCAGTCCGTTGACCCGCACCAGGATCTCGCGCTGGCCATAGCCGCCGGCGGCCAGCGCCTCGAGGATCTGCCGCCGCGCCGTTTCCTTCGCGTCGGGGGCGACCGCATCCTCCAGGTCGAGGATCAGCACATCGGCGGCCAGGCCGCGCCCCTTCTCCAGCGCCCGGGCGTTGGAGCCGGGCATGTAAAGCGCGCTGCGGCGCGGGCGGATGGTTGCGGCCATGAACAGTGCCCCCCTTATGACGATCCGCGACTATAGCCAGACCGCCACGCCGCCGCCAAGGCCGTATTGCGGTGCAGCATGACGGGCCTACGCGCCGCCCGCCTCCAGGGAATAGCCGGCGCCGCGGACGGTGCGGATCGGGTCGGTGCCGGTGGCGTCGCGCAGCGCCTTGCGCAGGCGGCCGACATGGACGTCGACCGTGCGGATTTCCACATGCAGGTCGCGGCCCCAGACGGCGTCGAGGATCGCCTCGCGGCTGTAGACCCGGCCGGGATGTTCGAGGAAGTGCCGCAGCAGGCGGAATTCGGTCGGGCCGAGTTCGATCTCGCCGTCGCCGACATGCACCCGGTGCGCGGCCAGATTCATCACGATAGCGCCGGCGCGCAGTTCCTCGGCCGAAAGTTCCGGCCGGGCGCGGCGCAGCAGGGCGCGCACCCGGGCGATCAGCTCGCCCGGCGAGAACGGCTTGGCGACGTAGTCGTCGGCCCCGGTTTCCAGGCCGCGGATGCGGTCGGCCTCTTCGGTCCGCGCCGTCAGCATGATCACCGGCAGGTCGCGGGTAGCCGGTTCGCGGCGGATGCGCCGGCAGATCTCGATGCCGCTGACATGCGGCAGCATCCAGTCGAGCAGCACCAGATCCGGCGGTTCCTCGGCCAGCGCCAGCAGGGCATCCTCGCCGGTCGACGCCAGGCTGACCGCGAAGCCGGCCTTTTCCAGGTTATAGGACAGCAGCGTCGCCAGCGCGGCCTCGTCCTCGACGACGAGGATGCGGGGCGTCACGCGGGCTGGCCCGCCGGCTTGCCGTCGTCGTCCTTGCGCCGGGCCTTGTTGCCGGCGGCGGGCAGCGAATCCTTCAGCGGCCGGGCCTTGACGCGGAAGAACACGGTTTCGGCGATATTGGTGATGTGGTCGCCGATGCGCTCGACATTCTTGGCAACGAACAGCAGCGTCGTGCAGGAGCCGATATTGCGCGGGTTTTCCATCATGTAGGTCAGGTATTCGCGAAACAGGCTGCCATAGAGATCGTCCACCTCGGAATCGCGCAGCCAGACCTGCACCGCCTTGTCGGTATCGCCGGACAGCGAGGCGTCGAGGACGTCCTTGAGCATGGTCTGGACCAGGGTGCCCAGGCGCTGGATACCGGAGACCGCCGGTCCTCCCGGCATTCCGCTGAGATCGCGGGCGCGGCGGCAGATGTTTTCCGCATGGTCGGCGATGCGCTCGAGATCCGAGGCGATGCGCAGCGCCGACAGGATGTAGCGCAGGTCGATCGCCATGGGCTGGCGCAGCGCCAGCAGACGCAGGGCGAGCGCGTTGATTTCCGCCTCCATCGCATCGACCTTCGAATCGGCCTTGGCGACCTCGCGGGCCAGTTCGATATCGAGTTCGGCAACGGCGCGGATGGCGCTTTCGATCTGCGCCTCGGCGAGCCCGCCCATGCGGCCGATCATCTCGTTGAGCTGCTGCAGTTCCTCGTCATAGGCGCGGACGATATGCTTGCTGTCTGCCATCGCGAATTCTCCCTCAGCCGAAGCGGCCGGTGATGTAGCCTTGCGTGCGCTCGTCGCGCGGGTTCGTGAATATGTCCTGGGTGTCGCCGACCTCGACCAGTTCGCCCAGATGCAGGAAGGCGGTGCGCTGCGACACGCGGGCGGCCTGCTGCATCGAATGGGTGACGATGACGATGGTATAGCTGGCGCGCAGCTCGTCGATCAGTTCCTCGATCCGGGCCGTGGCGATCGGGTCCAGCGCCGAGCACGGCTCGTCCATCAGGATCACCTCGGGATTGATGGCGATCGCCCGGGCAATGCACAGGCGCTGCTGCTGGCCGCCGGACAGGCTGGTGCCCGGCTGGCCCAGGCGCTCGCGCACCTCGCCCAGCAGGCCCGCCTTCTCGAGCGCGGTAAAGACGATTTCGTCGAGCGCGTCGCGATTGTCGGCCAGGCCGTGGATGCGCGGGCCGTAGGCTACGTTGTCGTAGATGGATTTCGGAAAGGGATTGGGCTTCTGGAAGACCATGCCGACGCGGGCGCGCAGCTCGACGACGTCCATGCCGTTGATGTCGCCGCCGTCCAGGTCGATGCTGCCCGCCACCCGGCAGGTTTCGATAACATCGTTCATCCGGTTCATGCAGCGCAGGAAGGTCGACTTGCCGCAGCCCGACGGGCCGATCAGCGCCGTGACATGGTTGACGGGAATATCCAGGCTGACCTTGAACAGCGCCTGTTTCTGGCCATAGAACACGTCGACGTCGCGGGCACTGACCTTGGCCACGGCGGCGGCTTCGGCCTGATGCGCCGGACGTTGGGTCGCGGGATACTGGAAAGCGGCCATCGGTTTCTCCTACCAGCGGCGTTCGAAGCGGCGGCGCAGCAGCACCGCGCCGAGATTCATCAGAACCAGGAAGACCAGCAGCACGATGGTCGCCGCCGAGGTCCGCTCGACGAAGGCGCGCTCGGGGCTGTCGGCCCACAGGAAGATCTGCACCGGCAGCACCGTCGCCGCATGCAGCGGACCCTTCGGCAGATCGACGATGAAGGCCACCATGCCGATCATCAGCAGCGGCGCCGTTTCGCCCAGGGCGCGCGCCATGCCGATGATGGCGCCGGTCAGCACGCCCGGCATGGCCAGCGGCAGCACATGGCCCGACACCATCTGCATGCGGCTGGCGCCCAGGCCCAGCGCCGCCTCGCGGATCGACGGCGGCACCGCCTTCAGCGCCGCCCGGCTGGCGATGATCACGGTCGGCAGGGTCATCAGCGCCAGCACCATGCCGCCAACCAGCGGCGCCGAGCGTGGCATGCCGAAGAAATTCAGGAACACCGCCAGGCCCAGCAGGCCGAACACGATCGACGGCACGGCGGCCAGATTGTTGATATTGACCTCGATGATGTCGGTCCATCGGTTGCGCGAGGCGAATTCCTCGAGATAGATCGCGGCCATCACGCCCATCGGGAAGGCAAGAAACAGCACCACCAGCATGGTCCACAGCGATCCGAGCAGGGCCCCGGCGATGCCTGCCAGTTCCGGCTCGCGGCTGTCGCCGCCGATGAAGAACTGCGTGTTGAAGCCAAGCGAAAGCCGGTCCTGGTCGCGCAGGACGGCGATCCAGCCGAGCTGGCTGTCCGAGACCGGCCGGTCGGCTTCCGGCACGTCGGTGCGGATTCGGCCCTTCATGACCATGTCGACCAGATCGGAGGCCGGAACCCGGATTTCGAAGGACCGGTCGAGCAGCGATGGATCGGCGAGGACCGCGTCGCGCAGCGCGTAACCGGCGCCGTTGCTGACCAGTTCGGCCAGCGCCTTCTTGTCCTTGCGCCCGGTTGCCTCCGGGAACATCGCGCGCAACGCCGCCTTCACCTGGCCTTCGTAGTCGGCGGCCGACAGCACCGCCGGATCGCGGGTGCCCGGCGGATCGATTTCGGCGGCGTCCAGCGTCACCGGCAGCAGCAGGGCGGTCTGCCGGAAGGCCGACCAGCCATTGCCGAAGATGGTGCCGAACAGAATCAGCAGCATGGCCAGGGCGATCCCGATCGCGCCCATTCCATACAGGCGGAACCGGCGTTCCGCGGCATAGCGGCGGCGCAGGCTGCGGGCAACGGCCTCGGCGGTCGCCACGCGGGTGGGAAGCGTGTCATTCATATTGTTCGCGATACCTCCGCACCACGTAAAGCGCGATCACGTTCAGGACCAGGGTCACGAGGAACAGCATCATGCCCAGCGCGAACGCGGCCAATGTCTTGGCGCTGTCGAATTCCTGGTCGCCGGTCAGCAGGGTGACGATCTGCACCGTCACCGTGGTCACCGCCTCCAGCGGATTGGCCGTCAGTTTCGCCGCCAGTCCCGCCGCCATGACCACGATCATGGTTTCGCCGATGGCCCGCGATACCGCCAGCAGCACGCCGCCGACGATCCCCGGAAGCGCCGCCGGCAGGACCACCTGGCGGATCGTTTCGGATTGCGTCGCGCCCAGCCCGTAGGCACCCTCGCGCAGGCTGCGCGGCACCGCGGCGATGGCATCGTCGGCCAGCGACGAAACGAAGGGAATGATCATGATTCCCATCACCGCGCCGGCCGCCAGTGCGCTTTCCGACGCCACATCCAGCCCCAGCCCCGCACCGATGTCGCGCAGAAACGGCGCCACCGTCAGGGCGGCGAAAAAGCCGTAAACCACGGTCGGGATGCCGGCCAGGATTTCCAGCACCGGCTTGAGGATCGCGCGGACCCGCCTGGGCGCGTATTCCGCCATGTAGATGGCGGCGAACAGCCCGATCGGGGTTGCCACCGCCATGGCAATGACGCTGATAAGGGCGGTTCCGGCGAACACCGGCGCGGCGCCGAAGGAGCCGGACGATCCCACCTGATCGGCGCGGATCGCGGTCTGCGGGCTCCATTGCAGGCCGAACAGGAACTCGCCCGGCGGCACCAGCCGGAAAAAGCGGATGGCCTCGAACAGCAGCGACAGCACGATGCCCAGCGTGGTGAACACGGCGATCGTGGAACTGATCAGAAGCAGCACCGTGACCACCGATTCGACGGCATGGCGGGCGCGCAGGCGCGGGCCGACCATGCGCAGGCCAAACGCGCCGCCGGCCAGCAGGACGGCGACCGAGACCGCCGCCATGATCGGCCAGGCACTGGCCCGCAGCGCCGCGAAATGCGCCGCCGCCGCGGCCACCGCCGGGTCTTCGGTCGTCCCATGCCCGAGGGCGACATTGCGGATATCGTTGTACAGCAGGTTCAGCGGCGCCTCGGGCAGGGCCTGCAGATCGGCCGGCAGAGCGCCGAGCACCAGCACTTTCAGCACCGACGGTTCCGCCGCCAGCCAGGTTCCGAGGATCGCCGCGGCCGGCAGCAGGCACCACAGCATCACATACCAGCCGTAATAGCGCGGCAGGGCGGGAAGCCGGCGTGTCGCCCCGCGCGCGACCGTGATCGCACGGCCCCGGCCGAGGCGGAATCCGACCGCCGTCAATCCCAGCAGCACGACGATCAGAAGCAGCACCTGCATGCTTTCCCCTCGGTCTTCCCGACATGCGCGGATGGCGAACCGGCGCCATCGGGTTCCGGTTCGCCACCGCGGTGGTTCTTCCGGCGGGGCAATCCCGCCGGATATCCTACATCTCCAGCGGCGCCAGCGCCTTCGCCTTCGCGGCCCATTCGGCGCGCTCGGCATCGGGCATCGGGATCAGCCCCTTGTCGGCCAGGTACCCGTCTTCGCCCCAGGCCTTGTCGCTGGCGAATTCCGCGAGGAATTCAGCGATGCCCGGGATCGAGCCGACATGTGCCGTCTTCACGTAGAAGTACAGCGGCCGCGCCAGCGGATACTTGCCGTCGGCGATCAGTTCGAATTCGGGCTCGGCGCCGCTAACGATGCTGCCCTGGATCTTGTCGGAATTCTCTTCCAGGAACGAATACCCGAAGATGCCCAGCGCGTCTGCGTTGGCTTCCAGCTTCTGGACGATCAGGTTGTCGTTCTCGCCCGCCTCGACATAGGCCCCGTCCTCGCGGATCGTCTGGCAGACCTCCTTGAACTTGCCCGGATCGGTCTTTTTCAGGGCGGCGATCTGTTCGAAACTCTCGCAGCCCACGTCCATCGCCAGCTCGACGAAGGCGTCGCGGGTGCCCGACGTCGGGGGCGGGCCCATGACCTCGATCTTCACCGCCGGCAGCGCCGGATCGATGTCCTTCCAGGTCTTGTAGGGGTTGGCGACCAGATTGCCCTGGGCGTCGGGCACGGTCCTGGCCAGCGCCAGATACAGGTCGCGCAGGCTGAGATCGTATTGCGGCGCCTTCCGGGAATTCGCCACCACGATGCCGTCATAGCCGATCTTCACCTCGGCGATCCCGGTAACGCCGTTCCTGGCGCAGGTCTCGACTTCGGAGGCCTTGATGCGGCGGGACGAATTGGCGATGTCGGGCGTATCGGCGCCGGCGCCGGCGCAGAACAGCTTCAGCCCGCCGCCGGAGCCGGTCGATTCGACGACCGGGGTCTTGAACGACGTGGTCTTGCCGAACCGTTCGGCGACCGTGGTCGAGAACGGGAACACGGTGGACGAGCCGACGATGCGGATCTGGTCGCGGGCCTCGGCGGCGCCAGTCGCGGCGATCATCGCCAGCGCGGCCAGGGTAATCGTCTTCTTCAACATCCTGTCACTCCTCGTTGGGTCATGGTCCGGCCCGCGTCCCGGCGTCTCCGGGCGGTTTGTCGCGGGCTTGTCGACGGCAACCCTATGACCTTCCGATGACCCCTGTACAACAGTTGCATGACAGTTTCGTGACACCGGCCCGTCACCCCCCGGCGAGCGGCAGGGTCACGGTGAACCGCGATCCCTTGCCCGGCTCGCTGAGCAGGACCAGCCTGCCGCGATGGCGGTTGACGATGTGCTTGACGATGGCCAGGCCCAACCCGGTGCCGCCGCTGGCCCGGCTGCGATCGGCATCGACCCGGTAGAATCGCTCGGTCAGACGCGGAATATGGATGGCTTCGATGCCGGCCCCGTCATCGGCCACCGTCACGGCAACCGCGCCCGTGCCCTCGCGTCGCGCCGACACCGTGACATGGCCGCCCTCGCGGCCGTATTTCAGGGCGTTGTCGATCAGGTTTTCGAATACCTCGGACAATTGGTCCGGATCGCCGGCGACCGGCGGCAGGTCGCCCGGCGCGTCGAGCGTTATTTCGATCTTCCGGCGCGCCGCCTGCGGCGCCAGGCCATCGGCGACTGCCGCGACCAGCCCGGCCAGCGCCACCGGGCTGCGCGGCCGCGTGTGCTCTTCCAGCTCGATACGCGACAGCGACAGCAGGTCGTTGACCAGCCGGGTCATCCGGTCGGCCTGGTCCTGCATGATGCCAAGGAAGCGTTCGCGGGCTTCCGCGTCCTCGCGCGCCGGGCCGCGCAGCGTTTCGATATATCCGACCAGGCTGGCCAGCGGCGTCTTCAACTCGTGGCTGACATTGGCGATGAAGTCGGCGCGCATGCGCTCGGTCTTTTCCAGCGCCGTCAGATCGTGGAAGGCAACCAGGGCGGCATCGGGCAGTTCCGGACCCAGCGGCTCCACCCGCACGGCAAAATGCCGCTCCACCGGCACCGGAAAGCCGATCTCGATCGATTGCCCCCCGGCGCCGGCCAGCACCCGGTCGACCGCCTCCACCAGTACCGGATTGCGCAGGCCCAGGGCGATGTCGTGCCCGGTCAGGTCGATGCCGGCCAGATCGCGCGCGGCGCGGTTGGCGCGGGTGATGCGGCCCTCGGAATCGATCAGCAGCACGGGGTCGGGCATCGCATCCATGATCCGCGGCCGTTCCATCGATTCCCGGGTCACGCGGTCGATGCGCTGCCGCCACACCCGGACCAGTCGCTCGAAGGCGCGGTTCAGCCCGTCGCTGGCGGTCGGCCGGCCGGGATCGTCGCCGTCGGTGGCCAGCGTATCGATTCGCCGGCGCAGCGCATCGCGCAGCCGGGCCGGCCGCCAGGCGATCGCACCGGCAACGATCGTCGCCAGCAGGCCGAAGCTCACGGCATGCCGCAGGGCCATGGAGCCGCCGAACACCAGCAGGGCCAGCACGATCCAGGCGGGCAGCGCGCTGCGCAGGCTGATGCGCAGCCATTTCCGGGGCCGCTGGAAGCGGACGCTTCGGATGTAATCGAAGATATCGGTCATGCCGGCGAGAGTAGCAGAAAAGCGGCGCGCGGGAAGCGCTTCCCCGTCGCCGGGCGTTAGGCGGGCGTTAACCAGCCTGGGCGTTTACTGTCGACAGCGAGATTACGCCCGGGAAAGGGGTGGAAGGCCAGTACCATGCGGACGATTTGCGCAGCGATCGCAATCGCGGTGGCGTTTGCGACGGCGACGGCCGGCGCTTCCCCGGCGCGGGCCGGCGAATATTCCGGGCCGGGCCTGTCGGCCCGTCTGTTGATGGAGGATGCGACCCTCGGCAAGGGGCGGATCACCGGACGATATTATTTCGACCGGGGCGGATTTCGCATGGAACTCGACAACACCGGCAATCGCGCGGTGATATTCAACAGCTTCAGCGGCATCGCCATCGTGATTTCGCGCGCCGGCGGCCTGCGGACGGAAGAGCAGCGGGGCAGTTCCGAAAAGGCGCAGTTCGGGGACGATCCCTGCGCCGGTTTCGCCCGCAAGACCATGGCGTCCTCGGAGATCCGGCGCGGCCGGTCGCTGCAGGTCTGGCAGTGCGGCAAACCCCGGCAGGCCCTGCTGGATGCCGGAG
>JAHELM010000013.1 GCA_024644185.1 Rhodospirillales bacterium
CGGCGCGCGCAGGCGCAGCGCCTCGATTCCGTCGGCCGCCTGGAGCACCACGAAATCGGCGTTGCAGCCTGCCTCCAGGCCATACTCCTTCAGCCCCATCGCCCTGGCGCCATTCACCGTCACCGCATCGAAGGCCGCCCGCAATTCGGCGCGACCGGTCATCTGGGCCACGTGCAGGCCCATGACGGCAACCTCCAGCATGTCGTGCGAACCCAGGCTGTACCAGGGGTCCATCACGCAATCATGGCCAAAGGCGACATTGACGCCGGCCGCCATCAACTCCTTGACCCGGGTCATGCCGCGGCGTTTCGGATAGGTGTCGTGCCGGCCCTGCAGGGTGATGTTGATCAGCGGATTGGCCACCGCATGCATGCCTGATTCCGCGATCAGCGCGATCAGCTTGCTGGCGTAGTAATTGTCCATGGAATGCATGGAGGTCAGGTGCGACCCGGTGACGCGATCTCCCAACCCCAGCCGGGTGGCCTCGGCCGCCAGCGTCTCCACATGGCGTGACAGCGGATCGTCGCTCTCGTCGCAGTGCATGTCGACGCGCAGACCCCGCCCGGCTGCGACCTCGCACAGCAGCTTCACCGACGCCGCCCCATCGGCCATGGTCCGCTCGAAATGCGGGATGCCGCCGACCACGTCGACGCCCATGTCGAGCGCGCGCTTCATATTCGCCACCGCATTCGGGCTGCGCAGATAGCCGTCCTGCGGAAAGCCGACGAGTTGCAGGTCGATCCAGGGCGCGATCTCGGCGCGCACCTCGAGCAGCGCCGAGACGGCCAGCAGCCGGTCGTCGCAGATATCCACATGGCTGCGGATGGCCAGCGTCCCGCGGGCGATCGACCAGCGGCAAAGCTCCAGCGCCCGCTGCTTGATCGCGGCCACGGTCAGATGCGGCTTCAACTCGCCCCAGAGCGCAATCCCCTCCAGCAAGGTGCCGCTTTCGTTCAGCCGCGGCTGGCCCAGCGACAACGTTGAATCCATGTGGAAATGGCTGTCCACGAAAGGCGGCGTGACCAGGCGTCCGGTGGCGTCGATCTCGCGAGTGGCCGTGGCGGCGATCGCCGGCCGCAGCTCCACGATCCGGCCACCGCTGACGGCGATATCGATGCCCGCGCGCCCATCGGGCAGGTTCGCATTGCGCACAATCAGGTCGAGCATCACCGTTCCTCTTTCCGATACGGCATCAACAGCGCCGCCGGCGCCCTGGCATTGCGGGACACCAGCGCCATGCCGACGATGGTAAGCACGAACGGCATCATCAGGAAAACCTGATACGGCACGTTGACAACGCCGCTGGCCTGAAGCCGCAGCTGCAGCGTGTCGATCAGCGCGAACAGCAGCGCCCCGGCGGCACTGCGCCATGGATTCCACTGGCCGAACACCACCAGCGCGATGCATACCCAGCCCCGTCCGGAAATCACCCCGAAGGTAAAGGCGTTGAACTGGGCCATGGAAAGGAATGCGCCGGCCACGCCCATCAGCGCGCCCGACAGCATCAGCGCCTGATAGCGGGTCGCGGCGACGCTGACCCCGGCGCTGTCGGCCGCATGCGGGTTCTCGCCGACGGTGCGCAGGGCCAGACCCCATGGCGTCCGCCGCAGGACAAAGGCGGCGACGGGAACCAGGATGAGGGCGGCATAGACCAGCGCATGCTGATCGAACAGGACCGGACCCAGGCCCGGAATCGACGAAAGCCACGGTAACGCCACCGTCTCGAACGCGCGGATATTGGGCGGCGTCGACGGCTGGCCGAAGATCAGCCGATACAGGAAGAAGGCCAGGCCCGAACACAGCATGGTGACGCCGATGCCCGAGACATGCTGGCTGAGACCCAGGGTGACCGTCAGCCCGGCCATCAACAGCCCGGCCAGCACCCCGGCGGCGATTGCAACCAGAACGCCGAGCCACAGACTGCCGCTGAAATAGGCGGCCGAAAAGCCGAGCATGGCCGACAGCAGCATGATCCCCTCGATCCCCAGATTGAGCACCCCCGCCCGTTCGGCGAACAATTCGCCCAGGGTGGCGAAGATCAGCGGCGTGGCGATGCGAATCATCGCCGCGAAGAAGCCGATCTGGAAGACCTGCGCGAGGATTTCATCCATGGCTGGCAATCCGGATCCGGTAGGTGTTGAACAGAAGCGCGACCAGCATTGCCAGGAGAGCGGTCCCCTGGATGACTTCGGCGAGAAATACCGGAACGCCGGTTGCCCGCGACATGGATTCGGCCCCGGTGACGGTAACCGCGAAGAACAGCGCCGCCGGGATTATGCCCAGCGGGTTCAGCCGCGCCAGCATGGCGATGACAATGCCGGTATAGCCATAGCCGGGCGAAATTCCCGCCATCACCTGCATATGCAGCCCGCCGACCTCCCCCACCCCGGCCAGACCGGCGAGCGCGCCCGACAGCAGCGCGGCCTTCAGGATGACCGCACCCGGCTGGATGCCGGCGTAGCGCGACGCCACGGGGTTTTCGCCGACCGCGCGGATCATGAACCCCAGCGTCGTCCGCCGCATGACCCACCAGATCGCCGGCGCGGCAACAACGGCAAGCAGCACGCCGAGATGCAGTCGGGTGCCCTGCAGCAGAATGGGGAATTCGGCCTCCATCAGGATGTCGGGAGAATCCGGATACCCGCTGAGCGGGTCTTTCCACGGCCCGTCCAGCAGCGCCGTCATGGCGTAGAAGATCACCGAATTGAGCAGCAGGCTGGAAACCACGTCGTCGACGCGGTAGCGGGTTCGCAGGATCGCCGGAACGCAGGCCCACAGCCCGCCGGCCGCGGCGCCGGCCAGGATCATCAATGGCACCAGGGTCCAGGCGGGCAGGCCCTCGCGCGCGCCGACAAAGGCGGCGGCCATGGCGCCGGCCAGAAGCTGGCCCTCGGCGCCGATGTTCCAGAATTTCGCCCGGAACGCCACCGCGACCGCCAGCCCGGTAAAGATCAGCGGCGCCGCCTTGACGAAGGTCTCGACCAGATGCACCCGGCTGCTGAGCGCGCTGAGAAACAGCGTCGAATAGGCGGTCCAGACATTGGCGCCGGCCATGGCGACCAGCCCGCTGCACAGCAGCAGCGTGGCCAGCACCGCGGCAACCGGCAACACGAGGCTCAGCCAGACCGGGCTGGAGTCCCGTCGCTCGAGGCGCAGGCGGATCATGCGGTCCCTCCGGCCCCGGCCATCATCAGGCCCACGGTTCGCACATCGGCATCGCCGATATCCAGGATGCCGGCAATACGGCCCTCATACATGACCGCGACGCGATCCGCGAGCGTGAAGATTTCCTCGAGATCCTCGCTGATCAGAAGGACGGCGCGGTCGCGGTCGCGCAATTGCAGGAACAGATCGTGGACGAAGCGCGCCGCCCCCACATCGAGCCCCCGGGTTGGCTGCGCCGCCAGCAGCACCAGCGGATCCCACGCCAGTTCACGGGCCAGCAGCGCCTTCTGCAGATTTCCGCCGGACAGGGTTCCCGCGCGCACATCGGGCCCCGCCGCCTTGATGCCGAACCGCCCGATCTGGTCTTCGACGAAGGCGCGGATCGCGCCGTGGTCGAGCACGCCTCGGCGGCTGAACGGTGGCGCGCCGATGCGCGGCAGCACCATGCTGTCGCTCAGCGGCAGGCTGGTGATCAACCCGGTGACCATCCGGTCTTCCGGCACCCGGCCCACGCCCAGCGCCTGCATCCGGCGGGCCGATGGGCCCGGCACCGGCGTGCCATCTATTTCCAGCGTTCCGCCAGCCAGCGGCAGCATGCCGGCGACGATGTCCGCCAGTTCGCGCTGACCGTTGCCGGAGACCCCGGCGATGCCGAGGATTTCGCCGGCCCGCACATCCAGCGATACCTCGGCCAGATTGGTGCGCCCCGGCTCGCGGGTACTCACCCGGTCCAGTCGCAGCAGGACACGGCCCGGCTGTCTTTCCGGCTTCACCGCGGGCGTCAGTTCGCGCCCGCACATGAGTTCCGCCAGCCTGTGCCGGCTGACCTCCGGCGCATTCTCCAGATTGGCGACCACGCGGCCGTGCCGCATCACCGTGACATGGCTGGTGATGGCCCGGACCTCCTGCAATTTATGGCTGATGAAGATAACCCCCATGCCTTCAGCCGCCATCGCGCGCAGCGCGTCGAACAGGCCGTCGGCTTCCTGTGGGGTCAGCGCCGCCGTGGGCTCGTCGAGGATCAGGATACGGGCGCCGGCGAACAGCGCCTTGATGATTTCCAGGCGCTGCTGCTCGCCGATCGTCAGGTCGCCAACCAGGCGGTCGGGATCCAGGATCAGTTGGAAATGCCGGCCGATCTCCGCCAGCCGCCGGCGCGCCGCGTCGGCGTCGAGAAGCCCGCGCTTGCCTTTCCGGCCGACCAGAAGATTCTCCAGGACCGTGTGGCGGGGAACCAGATGAAAATGCTGGTGCACCATGCCGACGCCATGGGCGATTGCCGCGGCCGAATTGTGGATGTTCACCTTCCGGCCGTCGATTTCGATGCGTCCCTCATCCGGGCTGTAGGCGCCGAAGAGGATATTCATCAACGTCGTCTTGCCGGCGCCGTTCTCGCCCAGAAGGCCGAGGATATCGCCCGGCTGGACGGTAATATCGACAGCGCTGTTGGCCTGCACCGCGCCAAAGCGCTTGCAGATTCCGCGCATGGCCAGCAGGGGCGTCGGCTCGTTCATGGCGTTTCACCCGAAAAGGACCCCATCCGGAGCGCGAACGGCGCTCCGGATGGAGGATGGAGGGTTATTCGGACTGCGGGGTGCTTTCGTCGACGTCCACGCGGAACGTGCCGTCGAGGATTTCCTGGGTGCGGTCCGCGACCATCTTCTTGACGTCGGCCGGCAGCTTGCTGTCCCAGGCATGGTAGGGAGCGAGGTAGGAGCCGCCCTTGCCCATGTAGGAGAATCCGCCAAGATCCTGCGCCGTGAACACGCCCGACTGAACCATGGCGACCGCGTATTTGATGGTCGGCCACATATCCCAGACCGGGCCGGTGATGACCGTATCGGGAGCAAGCGACGACTGGTCGGACATGTTGGAGATCGCCAGCACGCCCTTCTCGGCCGCCGCCTCGACGACGCCGAACCGTTCGGCATAGATCACATCGACGCCCGCCTCGATCTGCGCCAGCGCCGCTTCCTTGGCCTTCGGCGGATCGAAGAAGGACCCGATGAACGAGAACTTGCACTTGACCTTGTCGTTGACTTCCTTGGCCCCGGCGCAGAAGGCGTTGCTCAGCCGGCTGACCTCGGGAATCGCCATGGCGGCGACGACGCCGACGACGTTCTTCTTGGTCATCTTGCCGGCGATCATGCCGGACAGATAGGCCGGCTCATGGATCCAGTTGTCGAAGACGGCGAAATTCGGCTCGGCCGGGCCGATGCCCGATCCGAATACGAAAGCGACCTTCGGATAATCCTTGGCCACGCGGCGGGCAATCCGCTCAGCGCCGAAGGCATCGCCGACGATCAGGCCGTATCCGCCCTCGGCGTAATCACGCATGACGCGGCCGAAATCCGCCGACTTGACACTCTCCGACCAGACATATTCGATGCCCAGTTCGGCCTTCGCCTTCAGCAGGGCGACGTGGATCTGATTGACCCAGGGCTCCTCGATCGGCGTCTCGAATACCGCCGCGACCTTCAGCTTCTCGGCCGCGGAGGCCGGCCCGGCGGACACCGCCGCGAATATCGCCAGCGCAAAAATGCCCGCCAGCGCCGATACCTTGGCAACACGCGCAATCGCCGACGCGATATGCGATCCCTTCGTCTTGTGACTGACCATTGTTTGAAGCCTCCTTGGCGTTCGTTGTCGGGGTTACGGTTCAGGTGTTCCCCGGAGTTCAATGCTTTCCGTCAATTCCGCTCACCGCTTCACGGCAACCGGTTCCTTGCCGCGGTGGAGCTTTTCCATCGCCCCGTAATAGGGGGCGAATGTCGGACGATCGACATAGCGGCCGGCACCCTTCCTGGTCCGCACGTCGCCTTCCTTGTAGACAACCTTGCCCTGGCTGACGGTCACCACGTTGATGCCCTTGACCGTCATGCCCTCAAAGATGTTGAAGTCGATCTTCTGGTGATGGGTATCCTTGCTGATGGTCCGCGACTTTTCCGGATCCCAGACCACCAGATCGGCATCGGCGCCCACCTCGATCGCCCCCTTGCGCGGATAGATGTTGAATATCTTGGCCGCGTTGGCCGAGGTGACAGCGACGAACTCGTTCATCGTCAACCTTCCCGAATTCACGCCGTGATGCCACAGCACATGCATGCGGTCCTCGACCCCGCCGGTGCCGTTGGGGATCTTGGTAAAATCCGTGAAGCCGGCCCGCTTCTGGTCGGTGCAGAAGCAGCAATGGTCGGTTGCCGTGGTTTGCAGCATGCCCGACTGCAATCCGCGCCACAGCGCTTCCTGATGGTTTTTCGGGCGAAAGGGCGGGCTCATCACATGATGCCCCGCGAAGTTCCAGTCCGGGTTCCGGTAGACGCTGTCGTCGATCAGCAGATGGCCGGCCAGCGCCTCGCCGAACACCCGCTGGCCTTCAAGCCGCGCGCGGGTGATCGCCTTCAGCGAATCCTCGCACGAGGTATGGACGAGGTAGACCGGAACATCCAGAACCTGGGCGATGCGAATGGCGCGATCCGCCGCCTCGCCCTCGACCTCGGGCGGGCGCGACAGCGGGTGTCCCTCGGGCCCGGTGATACCCTTCTTCAGCAATTCCCGCTGCAGGTGAAACACCAGTTCGCCGTTCTCGGCGTGGACGGTACAGATGGCGCCCAGTTCGCGCGCCCGGGTGAAGCTGTTCACCAGGATTTCATCGTCCGCCATGATGGCGCCCTTATACGCCATGAAATGCTTGAAGCTGTTGACGCCGTGGTCCTGGGTCAGCGTCCCCATGGCCTTGCGGACGGACTCATCCCACCAGGTGATGGCCACGTGGAAGCTGTAATCGGCGGCGGCCTTTTCCGACCAGCCACGCCACTTCCGATAGGCGTCCATCACGTCTTCCTTCGGCCCCGGAATGACGAAGTCGATGATCATCGTCGTCCCGCCGCAGGCCGCGGCGGTGGTGCCACTGAAGAAATCCTCGGAGGCGACGGTGCCCATGAAGGGCAGTTCCATATGGGTGTGGGGATCGATGCCGCCCGGCATTACGTAGCAACCGCCGGCATCGACGGTCTCTGCCTTGGCGGGAACGTCCAGCTTCTCGCCGACCGCGACGATCTTGCCGCCTTCGATCAGAACATCCGCGCGCCGCGACCGATCCGCGTTTACAACCGTGCCGCCTCGAACCAACAGTGTCATCGCTCATCTCCTGCTGCCAGCCTGGGCCACCGGCCCGTTCGTCCACAAGTCGGAATGGCCGGGGAACCCAAACGGTTCCCCGGCCGCCCGGCTTTCGCCAATCACTTGGCCAAGTCTGTTACCGCATGCGTCCAGGCACCCACCGGGGCCTTGGTGATGACCGGATCCGAGCCGCCCGAAAGCAGCGTGGCAACGGTGCGCTCGTAATCCTTCACGTCGAGCGTGCCGTCGGAACCGGCGGTCAGCTTGTTGATCTCGCCCATCATGCGGACCTGATGCTTCTCGGTCTGCGCGCCGGTCGTGTCGTTCTCGAGGACGATCATCGCCGCTTCCTTGGGGTTTTCGCGGGCCCAGGCCCAACCCTGCATGCTGGCCTTGACGAAGCGCGCCATCCGTTCGACGAAAGCCTTGTCCCCCAGACGGTCCTCGAGGACATAAAGCCCGTCCTCCAGCGTCGCCACGCCCTCGTCCTCATACTTGAAGACGACCAGGTCCTCGGGCTTGAGGCCGGCGTCGATCACCTGCCAGTATTCGTTGTAGGTCATGGTCGACACGCAGTCGGCCTGCTTCTGCAGCAACGGATCGACGTTGAAGCCCTGCTTGAGGACCGTCACGCCCTTGGCGCCGCCGCTGGTCGGGATGCCCAGCTTGGCCATCCAGCTCAGGAACGGATATTCGTTGCCGTAGAACCACACGCCCAGCGTCTTGCCCGGGAAATCCTGCGGCTTGACGATGCCGGTTTCCTTGCGGCAGGTCAGCATCATGCCCGAACGCTTGAAGGGCTGGGCGATGTTGACCAGGGCCACGCCCTTCTCGCGCGACGCCAGCGCCGAGGGCATCCAGTCGACGATCACGTCGGCGCCACCGCCGGCGATGATCTGCGGCGGTGCGATGTCGGGGCCGCCCGGATTGATCGTGACGTCCAGCCCGGCCTGGTCGTAAAAGCCCTTTTCTTTGGCCACGTAATAGCCGGCGAACTGTGCCTGCGTGACCCATTTCAACTGCAGCGTCACCTTGTCCGCCGCCTGGGCCGCTGTCGCGCCCCAAGCCAGGACGGACGCCGCGAAAACCAACCCTATTCTGTTCATTATGCGCTCCCTGTGTGTGAAGTTTCCCTGAAACACGGCAGTATTCAGCGTCTCTCGCGATAGGAGGGATGCCAGAACGTGACGGTGCGTTCGGCCAGCGCCACCGCACCGTAGAACGCCGAACCGGCCAGGGCCGCGACCGCGATCTCGGCCCACACCATGTCCACGTTCATTCGACCGACCTCGGTCGAAATACGAAAACCCATTCCGACGATCGGCGTCCCGAAGAACTCGGCGACGATCGCGCCGATCAGGGCCAACGTCGAGTTGATCTTCAACGCATTGAAAACGAACGGCATCGCCGATGGCAGCCGCAGCTTGAACAGGGTTCGCCAATAGCCCGCCGCGTAGGACCGCATCAGTTCGCGTTCCTGCGCGCCCGCCGCCGCCAGCCCGGTCACCGTGTTCACCAGCATGGGGAAGAAGGTCATGATGACGACCACCGCCGCCTTCGACTGCCAGTCGAAGCCGAACCACATCACCATGATCGGCGCGACGCCGACGATCGGCAGGGCGCTGACCATGTTTCCCAGCGGCAACAGGCCGCGCTGCAGGAAGGGAACCCGATCGACCAGGATCGAGACCAGGAACCCGCTGCCGCAGCCAATGAGATAGCCGCCAAGAACCGCCTTCAGGAAGGTCTGCCGGAAATCCGACCACAGGATATCGAGCGACCCGACGAATCGTTCGCCGATCATGCCCGGCGCCGGCAGCAGCACCTGCGGCACGCCGAAACCGACCACGCCGATCTCCCACAGATACAGCAGCCACAGGCCAAACGCGGCGGGCACCATCAGGTCGAAGAATTTCTGCCGTCCCGGTTCCATGCAACGGAACGCGGCGACCCCGTCGATTCCGCGCCAGGCCACCGCCCAGAGCGCCAGATTGGCCAGCCAGAAGCCCGGCCCGACGCGCTGTTCCCCCGCCGCGTGAACGACATCCAGCGATACCGCGGCGCCGGCCACCACCAGCAGGACCAAGACGGCGCTGTGCCATAACGCGGTCACGCCATGGCGGACACTCGCTGCGCATACGATGCCCGTCAGCGCCACGACGCCGAGAAGGGCGGGGACATCCATCCAGCCCCCGTCCGCGACCGGAGCCGTGGCCAGCGCCGCCAGGCCAAGGGCGACCGCCGCCACGCACCAGGCATCGAGACGCGCGATCATGGCAAGGCCCCCATCCGGCGCAGCAGGTAGCGTTCGGCCACGCCGACCAGCGCAACCAGCGCCGATGCCAGCAGCGCCGCGGTGACGAGCGCCGACCAGATCTGGATGGTCTGCCCATAGTAAGAGCCGGCCAGCAGCCGTGCCCCGAGCCCCGCCTGCGCACCGGTCGGCAATTCGCCGACGATGGCGCCGACCAGGCTGATGGCGATCGCCACCTTGAGGCTGGCGAACAGGAACGGAAGCGCGGCCGGCCATCGCAATAGTCGTAATGTCTGAAATTTGTTCGCGTTATATGTGCGCATCAGATCGAGCTGCAGCAGGTCGGGCGAGCGCAGCCCTTTCACCATTCCGATGGTCACCGGAAAGAAGCACAGATAGGTGGAGATGATGGCCTTCGGCACCAGCCCCTTCAGGCCGATGGCGCCCAGTACCACCACGACCATCGGCGCGATGGCAAGGATCGGAATGGTCTGCGAGGAAATCACCCAGGGCATGAGGCTCTTGTCGAGGGAACGCACATGCACGATGCCGATCGCCAGGACGATGCCCAGCCCGGTGCCGGCGGCAAATCCCAGCAGGGTCGAGGACAGCGTGACCCAGGAATGAAACACCAGGCTGCGCTTGGAAGTCACCCGCATGTCGAAGATGGTCTGCTTCATTTCGATCAGGATCTGATGCGGCGCCGGCAGCAGGGGGCGTTCCTGCGCCAGGGTCTCGCGCACCAGATCCGGCAGGCCCCACGAAACCCCCTGCCGCTGGAAGGCATCGATCTGCATCCGCGCATTCATGCCGATCGCCCCGGCATACCAGAGCATGAGGATGACCAGCGAAACGATGGCAACCGGTCCAGCCTTGCCGGCCGTCAGCCGGGACACCAGCGTCCTGTGCGCGGGGTCCGCGAAGCCGGCGTCAATCGTCATAGCTGTGCCCCGCGCGCAACCCCTCGCGAACGCGATGCGCCACTTTCAGGAATTCGGGCGTCTCGCGGATATCGAGCGTCCGGTCCCGCGGAAAATTCGTGTCGATCACGTCGATGATCCGGCCCGGCCGCGGCGACATCACCACGATCCGGGTGGACAGGAACACCGCCTCGGGGATCGAGTGCGTGACGAAGACCACGGTCTTGCCCGTCTTGGCCCAGAGGCTGAGAAGCTGTTCGTTCAGATGGTCGCGGACGATTTCGTCGAGGGCGCCGAACGGTTCGTCCATCAGCAGCAATTCGGGCTCGAAGCACAGGGCGCGGGCGATCGAGGCCCGCTGCTGCATGCCGCCCGACAATTGCCAGGGGAACTTCTTCTCGAAGCCGCCCAGATTGACCAGTTCCAGATATTTCCGGGCGCGTTCCCGCCGCTCCTCTCGCGCCATGCCGATGATTTCCAGCGGCAGCGTCACGTTGCGTTCGATGTTGCGCCACGGATACAGGGCCGGCGCCTGAAAGACATAGCCATAGGCGCGGTCGAGCCGGGCCTGCCGGGCCGACACGCCATTCACCTCCACCCGGCCCGCGGTCGGCTGTTCCAGATCGGCGACGATCCGCAGAAGCGTGGTCTTGCCGCAGCCCGATGGCCCGATCAGCGACACGAATTCACCGTGCTTCACCTGCAGATCGATGTCCGACAGGGCATAGACCGGCCCGTCCGCGGTCTGGAATGTCAGCGACATGCCGGATGCCTCGACGACCGCTCGGCGTTGTCCCGGCTCCGCGACGGAAACCGCCCTGGGCTTTGCTGGCATCGCGGTCATCGGCATTCCCTTCCCGGCCTCAGCCGACATCCCCGGCTTTTTCCACGATCGCCCGCAGCAGCACATTGGCGCCGGCGGTGATCCATTCGGGCTTGGCGTCCTCGACCTCGTTGTGGCTGATGCCGTCGATGCAGGGCACGAAGACCATGGCCGTCGGCGCAACCTTGGCCATGTAGCAGGCATCGTGCCCGGCGCCGGAGACGATCTCGCGGGCGCTGTAGCCAAAGGCCTGCGCGCCTTCGCGCACCGAGGAGACACAGGATTCATCGAAATGGATCGGCTTGTAATAGAATATCTGCTCGAGTTCGTATTCCAGGCCGATCTGCCCGGCGATCCTGGCAATGCCCTCGCGCAGCGCCGCATCCATCCTCGACAGGACGGCGTCTTCCGGATGGCGGAAATCGACGGTCATGAAGACCTTGCCCGGAATGACGTTGCGCGAGTTCGGGTGGACTTTCATCATGCCGACCGTGGCACAGGCAACCGGGGCATTGTCCAGGCCGGTGCGGTTGACCAGTTCGACCACCCGCGCCGCGCCCAGCAAGGCATCCTTGCGCCGGGCCATCGGCGTCGGCCCGGCATGCGATTCGACACCGGTCAGGGTCAGCTCGTACCAGCGCTGCCCCTGCGCGTCGGTGACGATCCCGATGGTCTTGCCCTCCGCCTCCAGGATCGGCCCCTGCTCTATATGGGTCTCGAAGAAGGCGTGGATCTCGCGGCCGCCCACATTCTCGGTGCCGGCATAGCCGATGCGCTGCAATTCCTCGCCCATGGTCTTGCCGTCGGCATCCGCCCGGCCGAGACCGTATTCCAGATCGAAGACGCCGGCGAACACGCCCGATGCGACCATTGCCGGGGCGAAGCGCGAGCCTTCCTCGTTGGTCCATACCGCAACCTCGATCGGCCGCTCGGTTTCGACGCCCAGATCGTTCAGGCTGCGCACGACCTCAAGCCCGGCCAGCACGCCGTAAACGCCGTCGAACCGGCCGCCGGTCGGCTGGGTATCGAGATGGCTGCCGGTCATCACCGGCGCCAGATCGTTGTTCTTGCCCGGGCGCCGGGCAAACACGTTGCCCATCTTGTCGACCTTGATCGAACAGCCCGCGTCCTTGCACCACTGCACGAAGAGGTCGCGGCTCTGCTTGTCGAGGTCGGTCAAGGCCAGCCGGCAGCAGCCGCCCTTCTCGGTGGCGCCGATCCTGGCCATTTCCATCAGGCTGTCCCACAGCCGCTGCCCGTCGATCTGAAGGTTCTGTTCGCTTGCCATGATTGTCTCCCTGGTGCGCGGTTTCAGCGGCCGATATCGGCCAGAGAGCCATAGGTCTCCGGCCGCCAGTCGCGGAAGAACTGCCAGTTGTTGCGGATCGTCCGGCGGCGAATCTGTTCCGGCGACATCGACGTGTCGCCCTTCAGGCTCATCTGAATCAGGCCGCCCTTCAGTTTCGCCATCGCATCCTCCTGTCACACCGCGCCCTGGGCGCCGAGACGGATTCGTACCCTGTCGGTCAAAGGCGGAATCCGCCTGCTTGCTGCCGTGAAGACCGCGGCCGATGTGGATTGTCCCATATCCGGACCCCGGGATTCCCCGTGAAATCGGATCGCGGGCCGGCACGCCGGCGGCAACGACTCCAACTCCAGAACTCGCACTCGCATCGATACCGCCCCTTTCCGGGGGCAGTCGGCAAAGCGTCACGTCGGAATCAACGGTACCGCCTGGCCTTCCCGTTCACTGTTCGCATGGTGCTGAAGGGGGAGACCCCGCCTCCGCGCCACTGGTTTTTATTTTACCGGTCGGTCAAGATATGGTCGGATACGCAATACGAAAAATCTTGACCAATCGGTCAAGATATAATTGCACGGCCCCGGCCGCACGGTCAACGTTTTTCACCACGGAATATCGGACGCGCAAGGCATGGGCACGCAGGACGTATCGGGCAAAAACGGCCAGAAAACCGCGATCCGCGAAGAAAACGAGCGGGCCATTCTCGAGGCCGCCGAAGAGGTCTTCGCGGAATACGGATTCAGCGGCGCGACAACCAGCCGGATTGCGCGGCGCGCGGGAATTCCAAAGGCCAATCTGCATTATTATTTCGCCACCAAGGAAGCGCTGTATCGCCGGGTCATCGACAACATCTTCACCGTCTGGCTGGAGGCCGCCAGCTCGTTGAACGAGAGTGACCACCCCAGGCAGGCACTGGCCGCCTATATCCAGGCCAAGATGGATCTGTCGCGCAGCCGGCCGCTGGGGTCCAAGGTCTGGGCGAACGAAATCATCCAGGGCGCGCCGGTGATACAGGATTATCTTGAAAACACCTTGCGGGAATGGACGGCATCGCGCGAGGCGATGATCCGGCGCTGGGTGGACGAGGGCAAGATCGCGCCTGTCAATCCCCGATACCTCTTGTATATGATCTGGGCGACGACCCAGCATTACGCGGATTTCGGACACCAGATCGCCACGCTCAACGATGGCCGGGCACTTACGGACGCACAATGGGAAGAAGCCAAGAAGAACGTCACCGAAATCATCCTGCGGGGAATAGGCATTTCCGCCTGACCGGAGCCCCCGAGACGGCACACACCAGCCACAAGAAACCGCCAGGGCGGCCCAGATGACACGTCCCGATGCCGCGCGCGCCAGCCAGACCAAGAAGCGGACCCGCATCCAGACGGTCAACCAGGAGAAAATCCTGGACGGCGCGCTGGAGGTATTTTCGCGCTATGGCTATCGCGGCGCGACGGTCGATCAGATCGCCAGGGCCTGCGGCATGTCGAAGCCGAACCTGCTGTATTATTTCCGCCGCAAGCACGACCTCTACGTGGCGGTGCTGAAGCGCACGCTGGAAATGTGGCTGGGGCCGCTGGAGGAGATGGACCCCGCCGGCGATCCGGCCGCGGAACTCTCGAAATACATTGCGCGGAAGATGGAATTCTCCAGAACAAACCCCCAGGAATCCCGGCTGTTCGCCAGCGAAGTCCTGCAGGGCGCGCCGCTGCTGCACGCGGTGCTGGAGGGGCGGGTCCGCGACCTGGTGGAAAAGAAGGCCGAAGTCATCCGGGCGTGGATTGCCGACGGC
>JAHELM010000014.1 GCA_024644185.1 Rhodospirillales bacterium
GTGCACGGGCGTCGAGATGTTCCGCAAGCTGCTCGACCAGGGCGAGGCGGGCGACAACGTGGGCGTTCTGCTGCGCGGCACGAAGCGCGAGGACGTGGAGCGCGGTCAGGTCCTGGCCAAGCCGGGATCGATCACGCCGCACACGAACTTCAACTGCGAGGCCTACATCCTGACGAAGGAAGAGGGCGGCCGTCACACGCCGTTCTTCTCGAACTACCGGCCGCAGTTTTACTTCCGGACGACGGACGTGACGGGAACGATCGAGCTTCCGGCGGGCACCGAAATGGTGATGCCGGGGGACAATATCTCGATGGCGGTGAACCTGATCGCGCCGATCGCGATGGATGAAGGCCTGCGCTTCGCGATCCGCGAAGGCGGCCGCACCGTCGGTGCCGGCGTCGTCGCCTCGATCATCGAGTAGGCGCGGAACGGTTTTGTTGGGAGCCGCGGTGCGGCTGCGGGTGGCGATAGGAGTGTAGCTCAATTGGCTAGAGCACCGGTCTCCAAAACCGGGGGTTGGGGGTTCGAGTCCCTCCACTCCTGCCAATTCGCCGGGTGACGCGGATGTTCCGCGAGTTCAACACGAGGTTCGGGAGCGACTGACAGAAAATGGCTAGGACTACACCGGCTCAGTTCGTCCGTCAGGTCCGCCAGGAGATCACCAAGGTGACCTGGCCGACCCGTAGGGAAACGGCGATCACCACCGCGATGGTCTTCGTCATGGTGGCGCTCGCATCGTTGTTCATGCTGGCGGTCGACGCCATTTTTGCCGAGGGTATCCAGTTTGTCCTCGGGATCGGAGGCTGACCGTGGCATTGCGCTGGTACGTCGTGCACGTCTATTCCGGGTTCGAGAAGAAGGTCGTGCAGTCGATCAAGGAACAGGCCGAAGCCAAGGGTATGTCGGCCATGTTCGAGGAAGTACTGGTGCCGACCGAGGAGGTCGTCGAAATGCGCCGTGGCTCGAAGGTGAGCGCGGAGCGGAAGTTTTTCCCCGGCTACGTGCTGGCCAAGATGGAACTGACCGACCAGACGTGGCATCTGGTCAAGAATACGCCGAAGGTTACGGGTTTCCTTGGCGCCAAGGGGAAGCCGTCGCCGATCAGCCAGGCCGAGGCCGACCGCATTCTGCGGCAGGTCAAGGAAGGCGTGGAGCGGCCGAAGCCGTCGGTGACGTTCGAAATCGGCGAGCAGGTGCGGGTCAGCGACGGCCCGTTCACCTCGTTCAACGGTGTGGTTGAGGATGTCGACGAAGAGAAGGCGCGGCTCAAGGTCTCGGTATCGATCTTTGGCCGGGCGACGCCGGTCGATCTGGAATACAGCCAGGTCGATAAACTGTAGGCCGCGACGTCGCGGCATGCGCGCGGGAGGCCAGCCAGGGCCGCACCGCGAACCCATTGAAACGATAGGGTCACATCATGGCGAAAAAGATACAGGGCTATATCAAGCTCGAAATCCCGGCGGGGCAGGCTAATCCCTCGCCGCCGGTCGGTCCCGCGCTGGGTCAGCGCGGCCTGAATATCATGGAGTTCTGCAAGGCGTTCAATGCGGCCACGCAGGGCATGGAGCCCGGCACGCCGACGCCGGTGGTGATTACGGCCTATCAGGACCGTACCTTCACCTTCATCACCAAGACCGCGCCCGCATCCTACTACCTTCGCAAGGCAGCGAAACTTCCGAAGGGGTCGGCGACCCCGGGCCGCGAAGTGAAGGGTTCGGTGACGAAGGCTCAGGTGCGCGAAATCGCGCTGGCCAAGATGCCCGACCTGAACGCCGTCGACATTGAAGGCGCGATGAAGATGATCGAAGGTTCCGCCCGTTCCATGGGCCTTCAGGTGGTGGAGTAAGACCATGGCTGGCAAGGGAAAGCGACTCAAGGCTGCGTATCAGGGCGTCGACCGCCTGAAGGCTTATGGTTTGGCCGATGCGGTTTCGATCTTGAAGAAATGCGCGACCGTGAAGTTCGACGAAACAGTTGAACTGGCAATGAATCTCGGCATCGATCCGCGCCATGCCGACCAGCAGGTGCGCGGCGTCGTGCAACTGCCGAACGGGACCGGCAAGACCGTGCGCGTCGCGGTGTTTGCCCGCGGCGACAAGGCGGAAGAGGCCAAGAAGGCGGGAGCCGAACTGGTTGGCGCCGACGATCTGGCCGAAAAGATTCTGGGCGGCCTGATGGATTTCGATCGTTGCATCGCCACGCCGGACATGATGGCGGTGGTCGGCAAGCTGGGCAAGGTTCTCGGTCCGCGCGGCCTGATGCCGAACCCGAAGCTGGGCACCGTGACACCGAACGTCGCCGCCGCGGTCAAGGCGGCGAAGGGCGGCGAGGTGACGTTCCGCGCAGAGAAGGCCGGTATCGTCCATGTCGGCGTCGGCAAGGCCAGCTTCAGCGAGCAGGCGATCGCCGAAAACATCCGTGCGGTGTTCGATGCGATTGCCCGTGCGAAGCCCGCGGGCGCCAAGGGAACCTATATCAAGCGCGTGTCGATCAGCTCGACCATGGGCCCCGGCCTGCAGCTTGATGTGGGCGGTCTTTCGGGCGCCGCCTGACGAATCCTGGCCGTTCCGTCCCCACGGGGATGGATGGCCGGCAACCCCGCGCCGTAAATGGCACGGGGTGAGCCTGTCCGAGATTGCAGGTACCGTGCGGCGGGGCAACCCAACGGGCGGTTTAAACGGGAAACCGGCCAGCAGGAGACAGAGGTAAAGAGCTTTGACGGGCGGAATAGCCCGCCCCGGCTCGAACCACTGGGACAGGAATAACCGGACACGGGGGTGCGGGCGGTGCCCATACCCCGGGTCCAAAGTGCAACCGGTCCGACTCCATGTTGGGGTGGATCATTCATATCGGAGACGATCAGTGGACCGATCGAAAAAGGAAGCCCTGGTCGCCGAGTTGCGTCAGACCTTCGATGAGAACGAACTGGTGGTGGTTACCCATCAGTCCGGTCTTACGGTCGCGCAGGCCTCCGACCTTCGGCGCAAGATGCGCGATGCGGGAGCGCGGTTCAAGGTTACCAAGAACCGGCTCGCCAGGATCGCGCTGAAAGGCTCGAAGTTCGAGCACCTGTCCGATGTCTTCACCGGGCCGACGGCGATTGCCGTGTCGCTCGACCCGGTTGCGGCCGCCAAGGTGGCCGTCGAGTACGCGAACAAGAACGAGAAGCTGATCATCGTTGGCGGTGCCCTCGGTGACAAGAGCCTCAGCGTCGCTGACGTCAAGGCCCTGGCTACGCTTCCGTCCCTGGACGCGCTGCGCGCGAAGATCATCGGCCTGCTGCAGGCCCCCGCAGGCAAGCTGGTTGGCGTCACGCAGGCGCCGGCGGCTCAACTTGCGCGGGTTTTCGGCGCATATGCGGCCAAGGAATGATGCGGCGTCCGGATACCCGCGTCCCGAATGTTCGAGTTTTAGGAGAGTATGAAAATGGCTAATCTGGCGAATATCGTTGAAGACCTGTCGAAGCTGACCGTCCTCGAGGCGGCCGAGTTGTCAAAGATGCTTGAAGAAAAGTGGGGCGTTTCCGCCGCTGCTCCGGTTGCCGTTGCGGCCGCCGCGGCGCCGGCCGCCGCCGCGGCTGAGGAAAAGGACACCTTCGACGTGATCCTCGCCACGGTCGGCGAGAAGAAGATCAACGTGATCAAGGAAGTCCGTGCCATCACCGGGCTCGGGCTGAAGGAAGCCAAGGATCTCGTCGAAGCGGCGCCGAAGGCCGTCAAGGAAGGCGTCAACAAGGACGAGGCCGCGGCCATCAAGAAGACGCTTGAGGAAGCCGGCGCGACCGTTGAACTCAAGTAACAAAGGGCCTTTGGCCGTTTTGGCCGCGAGGGGCGCACCGATTCGGTGTCGCCCCTCGACGCGCCTTCAACGGCTGCCTTTGAATATATGCCGCACATCGACACGAATCCGGTAGACGAGGTTTAATCATGGCGAAGTCTTTCACGGGGCGAAAGCGTATCCGCAAGAGTTTCGGTCGGCTCCCCGAAATTGCGCCTATGCCGAACCTGATCGAGGTTCAGAAATCCTCGTACGACACCTTTCTGCAGATGGGTGTCCCGTTGGAAAAACGGCAGGTCTCTGGCCTGGAGGAAGTATTCCGGTCCGTCTTCCCGATTCGTGACTTTTCGGAACGGGCGCAACTCGAATTCGTACGCTACGAACTCGAGCATCCGAAATATGACGTCGAGGAATGCCAGCAACGCGGCATCACCTTCGCCGCGCCGCTCAAGGTCACCCTGCGGCTGGTGGTATGGGACGTCGACGAGGATACCGGCGCGCGCTCGATTCGCGACATCAAGGAACAGGATGTCTACATGGGCGACATGCCGCTCATGACGGCGAATGGCACCTTCATCGTCAATGGCACCGAGCGCGTGATCGTCAGCCAGATGCACCGCTCGCCGGGTGTCTTTTTCGATCACGACAAGGGCAAGAGCCATTCGTCGGGCAAGTACCTGTATGCTGCCAGGGTCATCCCGTATCGCGGATCCTGGCTCGATTTCGAGTTCGATTCCAAGGACATGGTCTATGTCCGCATCGACCGTCGCCGCAAGCTGCCGGCGACGACGCTGCTGCTCGCGCTCGACAGCGAGGCGACGGCGCGGCTGCGTGAAGAGCGCGCCAAGGACGGTCGTGGACTGGAGCCGTATGAGGCGCAGGGCATGTCGAAGGAGGAAATCCTCCGTTTCTTCTATGCCACCGTCAACTATGTCGCGACGAAGAAGGGGTGGAAGACCGAATTCCACGCCGACCGTATGCGCGGCATGCGTCTCGGCGCCGAACTGGTCGACGCGAAGACCGGCAAGGCCGTTGCCGAGGCCGGCACCAAGCTGACGCCGCGCGTCATCAAGAAACTCGTCGAGGGCGGGCTGACCGAGATGCTGGTCAGCGATGAAGAGATCATCGGCCGCTACATCGCCGAGGACGTGATCAACGAGGGTAGCGGCGAGGTTTACGCCGAATCCGGCGACGAGATTACCGAGCAGTTGCTGCTCCAGCTCTCGGACGCCGGGATCAAGCAGATTCCGACGCTGACCATCGATCACATCAATGTCGGCGCCTATATGCGCAATACGGTGGCGATCGACAAGAACGCCAATCGTGAAGAAGCGTTGATCGATATCTACCGGGTCATGCGCCCGGGCGAGCCGCCGACCCTCGAGACCGCGGAAGCCCTGTTCAAGGGCCTGTTCTTCGACTCCGAGCGCTACGACCTTTCGGCGGTTGGCCGCGTGAAAATGAACTCCCGCCTGCGGCAGACCACCCACGACCAGGTGCGTACGCTGCGCAAGGAGGACATTCTTGCCATCCTTAAGGTTCTGGTCGAGTTGAAGGACGGCCGTGGCGAGATCGACGACATCGATCATCTCGGCAACCGTCGTGTCCGGTCGGTCGGCGAACTGATGGAAAATCAGTACCGCATCGGCCTGTTGCGAATGGAGCGGGCGATTCGCGAGCGGATGAGTTCGGTCGATATCGACAGCGTCATGCCGCACGACCTGATCAACGCCAAGCCCGCGGCGGCGGCGGTGCGTGAATTCTTCGGCTCGTCGCAGTTGTCGCAGTTCATGGATCAGACCAACCCGTTGTCTGAAATCACGCATAAGCGCCGTCTTTCGGCCCTCGGCCCGGGCGGCCTGACGCGTGAGCGTGCCGGCTTCGAAGTGCGTGACGTGCACCCGACGCATTATGGCCGCATCTGCCCGATCGAAACTCCGGAAGGCCCGAATATCGGTCTGATCAACAGCCTGGCGACCTTTGCCCGCGTCAATCAGTACGGCTTCATCGAGACACCGTATCGCAAGGTGATCGACGGCAAGGTCACGAACGACGTCAACTACATGTCGGCCATGGACGAGGGCCGATACACCGTCGCCCAGGCCAATGCCGGTCTCGACTCGGACAACAAATTCACCAGCGATCTGGTGAGCTGCCGGCGCGGGGGTGAATATATTCTGGCCCGGCCCGAGGACATCGATCTCATGGACGTGTCGCCGAAGCAGATCGTTTCGGTGGCCGCGGCGCTCATTCCGTTCCTCGAGAACGATGACGCGAACCGCGCGCTCATGGGTTCGAACATGCAGCGGCAGGCGGTGCCGCTCATCCAGGCTCAGGCGCCTCTGGTTGGCACCGGCATGGAAGAGCGGGTTGCTCGCGATTCGGGCGTCACCATTGTCGCCCGGCGCTCCGGCGTGGTCGATCAGGTCGATGCCACCCGCATCGTCGTGCGGGCCAGCGGTGACACTGTGATGGGTGAATCGCGTGTCGAGATCTATAACCTGCTGAAATTCCAGCGTTCGAACCAGAATACCTGTATCACCCAGCGTCCGCTGGTGAAGGTGGGCGATGTGGTCCAGGCTGGCGATATCATTGCCGATGGCCCGTCGACGCAACTTGGCGAGCTGGCCCTGGGCCGCAACGTGCTCGTCGCGTTCATGCCCTGGAACGGATACAACTTCGAGGATTCGATCCTGATTTCCGAGCGCATCGTGCGCGACGACGTCTTTACCTCGATCCATATCGAAGAGTTCGAGGTGATGGCCCGCGATACCAAGTTGGGCCAGGAAGAAATCACCCGCGACATCCCGAATGTCGGCGAGGAAGGCCTCAAGAATCTCGATGAGGCGGGCATCGTCTATATCGGCGCCGAGGTCAAGGCGGGCGACATCCTGATCGGCAAGGTCACGCCGAAGGGTGAATCGCCGATGACTCCGGAAGAGAAGCTGTTGCGGGCCATCTTCGGCGAAAAGGCTTCGGATGTACGCGACACGTCACTGCGCGTGCCGCCAGGGGTTACCGGTACCATCGTCGAGGTCCGCGTGTTCTCGCGCCGTGGCGTCGAAAAGGACGAGCGCGCCCTGGCCATCGAGCGGTCGGAAATCGAACGTCTGGCGAAGGATCGCGACGACGAACGGGCTATCCTCGAGCGTTCGTTGCGCTCGCGGTTGCTGGAAATTCTGCCGGGCAAGACCCTGTCCAGCGGTCCGAAGGGACTGGCCACCGGCAAATTGTCGGTCGCGACGTTGACCGAACTCACCACGGGCCAGATGCGCCAGATCGTCGTCAAGGACGACCCGATCAATGACGAAATCGAGGGGCTGAACAAGCATTTCGACGCCGCCATCGACCGGTTGCAGCACCGTTTCGACGACAAGGTCGAGAAGCTGCAGCGAGGCGACGAGTTGCCGCCCGGCGTGATGAAGATGGTCAAGGTGTTCGTCGCGGTAAAGCGCAAGCTGCAATCCGGCGACAAGATGGCCGGCCGTCACGGCAACAAGGGTGTCGTTTCCCGGATCATACCGATCGAGGACATGCCCTGTCTCGAGGACGGCACGGCGGTCGACATCGTGCTGAATCCGCTCGGCGTGCCAAGCCGCATGAATGTCGGTCAGATTCTCGAGACCCATCTGGGTTGGGCCTCGGCGGGGCTGGGCCGACAGATCGGCGACATGCTGGCCGACATCAAGGCCAGTGCAGGCGGTACCGCGGCGCTGCGCAAGGGGCTCGGAAAGATCTACGGTACTTCCATCTACAAGGAGGATATCGCGGATCTGGATGACGATGAGGTTCTCGAACTGGCAAACAATCTGGCACCCGGGGTGCCGATGGCGACCCCGGTGTTCGATGGCGCCCGCGAAGAGGATATCGTCGCCATGCTCGAGCAGGCGGGCCTGGACCGGTCCGGCCAGGTGACGCTTGTCGACGGACGTACCGGCGAGACCTTCGATCGCAAGGTAACGGTGGGCTACATCTACATGCTGAAGCTGCATCATCTTGTCGACGACAAGATCCACGCCCGCTCCATCGGCCCGTACAGCCTGGTCACCCAGCAGCCGCTGGGTGGCAAGGCGCAGTTCGGCGGGCAGCGCTTCGGCGAAATGGAAGTGTGGGCGCTGGAAGCATACGGCGCGGCCTATACGTTGCAGGAAATGCTGACGGTGAAGTCGGACGACGTGTCCGGCCGTACCAAGGTCTACGAGGCGATCGTCCGCGGCGACGACAACTTCGAGGCTGGCATTCCCGAATCGTTCAACGTGCTGGTCAAGGAACTTCGCTCGCTCGGCCTGAATGTCGAGTTGCAGGAGAGCGGGTACTAGCAGCGGCTTGACGGGCGGCCCCGGACGGGGCCGCCCCCTTTGCCAGCTGTGGAATTTTGAAATCAGGGGATATCGATGCAAGAGTTGATGAACATCTTCGGTCAGCCCTCGGGCCCGCAGAGCTTCGATTCGATCCGGATCTCGATCGCCAGTCCGGAGCGCATCCGCTCGTGGTCGTTCGGCGAGATCAAGAAGCCGGAAACCATCAACTACCGCACGTTCAAGCCGGAGCGCGACGGTCTGTTCTGTGCCCGCATCTTCGGTCCGATCAAGGACTACGAATGCCTTTGCGGCAAGTACAAGCGGATGAAATATCGCGGCATCATCTGCGAGAAATGCGGCGTCGAGGTGACGCTCTCCAAGGTGCGTCGCGAACGCATGGGCCACATCGAACTGGCGTCGCCGGTCGCCCATATCTGGTTCCTGAAGTCGCTGCCCAGCCGTACGGGCCTGCTGCTGGACATGACGTTGAAGGATCTCGAGCGGGTTCTCTATTTTGAGAATTTCGTGGTCATCGAGCCGGGTCTGACCGACCTGAAGATGCACCAGTTGCTGTCCGAGGCCGACTACGCCGACGCCGTGGACCAGTATGGCGAAGAGAACTTCACCGCCAAGATTGGCGCCGAAGCCATCAAGGACATGCTGTCGGCGCTCGACCTGGACGAGGAACGGGCGACGGTCCGCACGGATCTTCGCGAGACCACCTCGGAAGCCAAGCGCAAGAAGCTGGTCAAGCGTCTGAAGCTGATCGAGGCCTTCCTTGAATCGGGCAGCCGCCCGGAATGGATGATTCTGGACGTGGTGCCGGTCATTCCGCCGGAACTGCGTCCGCTGGTTCCGCTCGACGGTGGCCGCTTCGCGACCTCGGATCTGAACGACCTGTATCGTCGGGTCATCAACCGCAACAACCGTCTGAAGCGGCTGATCGAATTGCGCGCACCTGATATCATTGTGCGCAACGAGAAGCGGATGCTTCAGGAATCCGTTGACGCGCTGTTCGACAACGGCCGCCGTGGCCGCGTGATTACCGGCGCCAACAAGCGCCCGCTGAAGTCGCTCAGCGACATGCTGAAGGGCAAGCAGGGCCGCTTCCGGCAGAACCTGCTCGGCAAGCGCGTCGACTATTCCGGCCGTTCGGTCATCGTGGTCGGCCCGGAACTCAAGCTGCACCAGTGCGGCCTGCCCAAGAAGATGGCGCTGGAGCTGTTCAAGCCGTTTATCTATTCCAAGCTCGAACTCTATGGCATGGCGTCCACGATCAAGGCTGCCAAGCGCATGGTCGAGAAGGAACGGCCGGAAGTTTGGGACATCCTCGAGGAAGTCATCCGCGAGCACCCGGTGCTGTTGAACCGCGCGCCGACCCTGCATCGCCTCGGCATCCAGGCCTTCGAGCCCGTGCTGATCGAGGGCAAGGCGATCCAATTGCATCCGCTGGTTTGCACCGCGTTCAACGCCGACTTCGACGGTGACCAGATGGCGGTCCACGTGCCGCTGTCGCTGGAAGCACAGCTCGAGGCGCGCGTGCTGATGATGTCGACCAACAATATCCTGTCGCCGGCGAACGGCAAGCCGATCATCGTCCCGTCGCAGGATATCGTTCTCGGCCTCTATTACATGACCATGCAAACCGATGGCGCCAAGGGCGAGGGCATGTCCTTCGCCAATTTTGCCGAGGTTCAGTTCGCGGTCGACCAGGGCATTGTCAGCCAGCACGCCAAGATCACCGCGCGCTATCGCACGGTTGACTCGGAGGGCAAGCCGGTCGTTCTGCGCGTCGAGACGACACCCGGTCGCCTGATGCTGTCGGAGATCCTTCCGCGTCACCCGCGCGTTTCGTTCAACCTGGTCAACTGTCTGCTGACCAAGAAAGACGTCTCCAACGTCATCGACGTGGTCTATCGCCACTGCGGTCAGAAAGAGACCGTTATCTTTGCCGATCGCCTGATGGCGATGGGCTTCGGCCGCGCCTGCGCGGCGGGCATCTCGTTCGGCAAGGACGATCTGATCATCCCGCCGGCCAAGGGACGGCTGATTGGCGAGGCGCAGACCGCGGTCAAGGAATACGAGCAGCAGTATCAGGACGGCCTGATCACCCAGGGCGAAAAATACAACAAGGTGATCGACGTCTGGTCGAACTGCACGGATCGCGTCGCCGACGAAATGATGGCCGAGATGCAGAAGCCCGATAAGTCGGGACAGCTGAATTCGGTTTACATCATGGCGCATTCGGGCGCTCGCGGTTCGGCCGCCCAGATCAAGCAGCTTGCCGGCATGCGCGGCCTGATGGCCAAGCCGTCGGGCGAGATCATCGAGACGCCGATCATCTCCAACTTCAAGGAGGGGCTGACGGTTCTGGAATACTTCAACTCGACACATGGCGCGCGCAAGGGTCTTGCCGACACGGCGCTGAAGACGGCGAATTCGGGGTACCTGACGCGCCGTCTGGTCGACGTGGCCCAGGACAGTATTGTCGTTGAGGAAGATTGCGGCACCGAGGACGGCCTGCTGATGAAGGCCGTCGTCGAGGGCGGCGTGATGATTGAGCCGTTGTCGGAACGTATTCTCGGGCGCTGCGCTTCGGTCAACGTGGTAGATCCGCTGTCGGGCGAAATGATCGTCCCGGCCGGTGGGTTGATCGATGAAGAGAAGGTCAACGAAATCGAGCGGGCCGGTCTGGACGCCGTCAAGATCCGTTCGGCCCTGACCTGCGAGACCAAGCGCGGTATTTGCGGCAAGTGTTATGGCCGCGACCTGGCACGCGGAACGAAGGTGAATATCGGCGAGGCGGTCGGTGTGATTGCGGCCCAGTCGATCGGCGAACCGGGTACGCAGTTGACGATGCGGACCTTCCATATCGGCGGTGCTGCCCAGCGCGGTGCCGAACAGTCGTCGGTCGAGGCCTCCACCGACGGCAGCGTGATCGTGGTGAACCGCAACGTGGTTATCGATTCGACCGGGACGCCCGTAGTCATGGGGCGCAACTGCGAGATCATCGTTCAGGACGACCAGGGCCGCGAGCGTGCCCGGCACAGGGTACCTTACGGGGCCCGGTTGCTGGCCGATGACAAATCGCCGGTCACGGCCGGCCAGCGTCTGGCCGAGTGGGACCCGTATACCATTCCGATCATTACCGAGAAGGAAGGCCTCTCCCATTACGTCGACCTGGTCGAAGGCCTGTCGATGCGCGAGGCAATGGACGAGGCGACCGGTATCGCCAGCAAGGTCGTGGTCGATTGGAAACAGCAGCCGCGTGGCGCCGATCTGAAGCCGCGAATCACGGTGCGCGACAAGAATGGCGAGGTGATCACGCTGGCGAATGGCATGGAAGCCCGCTATTTCATGTCGGTGGACGCCATTCTGTCGGTGGAAAACGGGGCCAAGGTCCGGGCCGGCGACGTCCTGGCGCGCATTCCCCGCGAATCCGGCAAGACCCGCGATATTACCGGCGGCCTGCCGCGGGTCGCGGAACTGTTCGAGGCGCGCAAGCCCAAGGACTATGCGATCATCAGCGACATCGAAGGCAGGGTCGAGTTCGGCAAGGACTACAAGACCAAGCGTCGCATTGTCGTGGTGCCCAGCGAAGAGGGCGGTGAGTCGGTCGAGTATCTCATCCCCAAGGGCAAGCACATCAGCGTCCAGGAAGGCGATCACGTGCAGAAGGGCGATTTGCTGATGGACGGCAACCCGGTTCCGCACGACATTCTGCAGGTTCTGGGGGTCGAGCCGTTGGCTGCCTATCTCATCAAGGAGATCCAGGACGTCTACCGGCTGCAGGGTGTGAAGATCAACGACAAGCACATCGAGGTGATCGTTCGCCAGATGCTGCAGAAGGTCGAAGTCGAGGATCCGGGCGACACCATCCTGCTCGCCGGCGAGCAGGTGGATCGCGAAGAATTCGACGCGATCAACGACAAGACCGTGGCGGAAGGCGGGCTGGCGGCCCGTGCACGTCCGGTGCTGCAGGGCATCACCAAGGCGTCGCTGCAGACCAAGTCGTTCATTTCGGCCGCGTCGTTCCAGGAGACCACGCGAGTTCTGACAGAGGCCGCTGTTTCCGGCCGCATGGATGCGCTCGAGGGGCTAAAGGAGAACGTGATCGTCGGTCGTCTGGTGCCGGCCGGTACCGGCGCGGCGATGAACCGCGTCAAGGCGATCGCCGCCGAGCGTGATCGCGCCATTACCGCCACGGAACCGGCGGAAGGCGTCTGACCGAGGGTGTAACTCAATGCCGGCGACTCCTGCCAGGGGTCGCCGGCCGCGACGCCAGCCGGGAAATGTCCGGCGGGAACCGGCGACAGCCGGAAAAACGGCAATCTAGTGCTTGACGGGCAGGGGGGGCATGCATAGTATGCGCCCACTTTCAGGGGGCTGGCGGTAGGTTCCACACGGGGAAACCGGTGGAGGTGGCCTAGACGCAGCACCCAAAAACCCTGGAAACCAACATAAGCCGGCTCGCCGGCTGCTAGCGAGATCAGCTGCGGGACGCAGAGGATCGATCCTCTCTGCCAGTGTTTAGTGCGACACCCTGCCGGGTGTTGCCGCACGGGCCGATTGGATTTTGAACCGAGGACGATTGAGAATGCCCACGATCAACCAGTTGATCAGGAAGCCGCGGCAGTCGCCGCCCACGCGAAACAAGGTGCCGGCCCTGGAGGCCTGCCCCCAGAAGCGTGGTGTGTGCACCCGTGTCTATACGACGACCCCGAAGAAGCCGAACTCGGCGCTTCGAAAAGTGGCTCGCGTCCGCCTCACCAATGGGTTCGAGGTGACCAGCTATATCCCAGGCGAGGGCCACAATCTGCAGGAGCACTCGGTCGTGCTGATCCGCGGTGGTCGTATCAAGGATTTGCCGGGCGTTCGCTACCATATGATTCGTGGCACCCTCGATACGCAGGGGGTCAAGGACCGTCGCCAGCGCCGTTCGAAATACGGCACCAAGCGGCCAAAGTAAGAAGCGGAGAACGCGGAAATGTCTCGACGTCGCGCTGCGGAAAAACGCGAAATCCTGCCCGATGCCAAATTTGGCGACGTGGTGGTGAGCAAGTTCATGAACAGCGTCATGAACGATGGCAAGAAGTCAGTCGCCGAACAGATCGTTTACGGCGCGTTCGATGTTATTGCCAAGCGTACCGGCAACGATCCGGTGAAGCTGTTCCACGATGCGCTGGAAAATGTGAAGCCGCAGCTTGAGGTGCGGTCGCGCCGGGTTGGCGGCGCCACCTACCAGGTTCCGGTCGAGGTGCGCTCGACGCGTGCCCAGGCTCTCGCCTTCCGTTGGCTGATTGCCACGGCGCGGGCGCGCTCGGAGAACACCATGGTGGAACGCCTGTCGGGCGAAATGATGGATGCCGCCAATAATCGCGGCGCCGCGGTGAAAAAGCGCGAAGATACGCATCGTATGGCTGATGCCAATCGTGCCTTCTCGCACTATCGCTGGTAACGGACACGGATTCGACGAGAACGGTCATGGCACGCGTCACTCCCCTTGAGCGCTATCGCAATATCGGCATTATGGCCCATATTGACGCCGGCAAAACCACGACGACCGAGCGCGTCCTGTATTACACAGGGCGGTCGCACAAGATCGGCGAAGTCCATCATGGCACGGCTACGATGGATTGGATGGAGCAGGAGCAGGAGCGCGGCATTACCATCACGTCGGCCGCGACCACGTGTTTCTGGAAGGACCATCGGGTCAATATCATCGACACGCCGGGCCATGTCGACTTCACCATTGAGGTCGAGCGCTCGCTGCGCGTGCTCGACGGCGCGGTTGCGGTGTTCGATTCGGTCGCCGGTGTCGAGCCGCAGTCCGAGACCGTGTGGCGCCAGGCTGACAAGTACAAGGTTCCGCGGATCTGTTTCGTCAACAAGATGGACCGGACGGGCGCCGACTTTTATCGTTGCGTCGACATGATTGTCGACCGCTTGGGCGCGCGGCCGCTGGTTCTGCATCTGCCGGTCGGCATCGAGTCCGATTTCACCGGTGTTGTCGATCTGGTGCGGATGCGCGCCATCCGCTGGGAAGACGAATCGCTCGGCGCCAGCTTTGTCTATGAGGACATTCCGGCCGACATGGCCGATCGCGCCGCGGAGTATCGCAAGGCGCTGGTCGAGGCCGCCGTCGACATGGACGACGCGGCGATGGAAGCCTATCTCGAAGGCAACGAGCCCGACGAGGCGACCCTGAAGGCCTGTATCCGCAAGG
>JAHELM010000340.1 GCA_024644185.1 Rhodospirillales bacterium
TTCCCAGCCCATATCGGGGGCGAACAGCAGAATCCCGCCGACCAGGCCGGCGGCAATACCCATCCACAGGAAAAACGCGCCCGGTACCAGCATCTCGACGATCAGCAGAACGATGCCGAACGCCCACCAGTGCCAGAACACGACCTGGCCGATCAGAGGCAGCGTCATTTGCCCTCCTTGCCGAAGGCCTGTTTGGCAATTTCGGCGATGCCGCCGATCGAACCGATCACGCTGGCTGCCTCGACCGGCATGAAGAATACCTTCTGGTTCGGCGAGACGGCGAATTTGCCCAGCGCGTCGATATAGCGGCCGGCGACGAAGTAATTCAGCGCCTGGACATTGCCGGAGGCAATGGCTTCCGAGACGGACGTCGTCGCCTTGGCCTCGGCCTCGGCCTCACGCTCGCGCGCCTCGGCATCGCGATAGGCGGCTTCGCGCCGGCCCTCGGCCTGCAGGATCGCGGCCTGTTTTTCGCCTTCGGCCTTGAGGATCGCAGCCTGGCGCATGCCCTCGGCCTCAAGGATCAGCGCGCGCTTTTCCCGCTCGGCCTTCATCTGCCGGCCCATCGAGGCGACCAGATCGGCGGGTGGGCTGATATCCTTGATCTCGATGCGAGTGACCTTGATGCCCCAGGGCGACGTTGCCTGGTCGACGACGGTCAGCAGGCGCTGGTTGATGTCGTCGCGCCGCGACAACAGATCGTCCAGATCCATCGAGCCCATGACGGTACGTACATTGGTCATGGTCAGGTTCAGGATCGCGTGTTGCAACTGATTGACTTCGTATGCGGCCTTGGCGGCGTTGAGAACCTGGAAGAAGACGACGCCGTCGACGGTAATCATCGCGTTGTCGCGGCTGATCACTTCCTGCCTCGGGACGTCCATCACGGTTTCGCGCATGCTAATCTTGGCGCCGATGGTTTCGAACACCGGTATGATCAGATTCATGCCCGGCCGCAGGGTTCTGGTGTAGCCGCGGAATCGCTCGACGGTGTATTCCATGCCCTGTGGCACCGCCTTGAAGCCGAGGAAGATCATCACCACCGCGAAACCCAGCAGCGCGACGACGACGATTCCGAATTGTGTCAACATGAATTCATCTCCCCCCTTGTTTGCCGGTACCGGCCTTGCCACAAGTATCGCGCGTGAAGGTTAACAAAATCTCACGTGCCGGTGCCGGACCCTGGTTTTCCGGAACGACCCCGCCGCAACAGGCGGAACGCCAGCGGCGCCGCCAGAATGACCAGCGATATACGCACGATGTGGTGGGTTGCTATGTAGGCAACGTCGCTGCCCAGCGCCAGACCGACCAGAGACATTTCGGCCAGGCCGCCCGGCGCGAAGGCCAGGGCGGCGCTGGCGAACGAGGTTCCGGTCGTCGCCTGGACGAGACCGGCGAAACCCGCCGTCACCGCCAGCATCAGCACGGTCATGCCGGCGCCGACCAGCAGCGCGCGGCCGACCTCCCGGCGTCCCGCTCCGGTGAAGCGGCAGCCGACGCCGATGCCGATGAACAACTGCGCCAGATTGACGATTTCGCGGGGCGGGGCGGCATGGCTGAGGCCCGCAAGATGTACGGCGGCGCTGAGCAGCATCGGCCCGATCAGGGCCTCGGCCGGCAGCCGCAGCCGTTTCGCCAGGGGCCAGCCGACCGCCGCGCAGGCGGCCAGGATGGCCAGTTGCTGTAGCGGGATGTCGGCCAGGCCGACGCCAAGGGCCGACCGGTTGATCGGACCCAGATCGCCGGTCAGGCGAAACCAGACGGGCAGGGTGAAGACCACCATCAGCACCCGGCTGGAATGCATCAGCGCGATCTTGCGCTCGTCGCCGCCCATGGCACCGCCGATCGTTATCATCTCGTTGAACCCACCGGGCATGGCGCAGAAATAGGCGGTGACGGGATCGTAGCGCGCGACAAGCCGGAAATAGGGCAGGGCGACCGCCGCGATCGCCATGACATAGAGCCCCAGCAGCCCCAGGCTGATCGTCCATTCGCCGACCCGGCCCAGTATTTCCGGCCGGAATGCACTGCCCAGCATGACGCCGAGGACGGCAACCATGACCGGCCGGATGCGCGCCGGGCTTTCCACTGGCGCACGCAGCAGCGCCGCGATGGTGTTGAAGGTCATCGCCCCCAGCATCCAGGGCAGCGGCAGGCGCAGCAGGTTGAACGTATATCCTCCGGCGATGCCCAGCGCGATGGCCAGCGCGATGCGGGCGATGCGGTTGGTGTTCATGGCGTCGCCCTTCCCCAATAACAGAAGGCCAGCAGGCGCGGGCCGTCCAGATAGCCGGTTTCCAAACCGGTTACGGTGAAACCGGCACCGCGTATCATGCGGTCGACCGGGCGATCCAGATGGCACCCGCCGGCGCAATGTCGCCATAGCGGGGTCAACCGACCCTGCCAGCGGGCGACGCGTGCATCCGCCGCCGCGCCATGTTCGAAGAACAGCAATTGGCCGCCGGGTTTCAGGACGCGGCGCATCTCGGCCAGGGCGCGCGCGCCGTCGGCAATGCTGCACAGCGTCCAGGTGGTGGTGACGCTGTCGAAGGAAGCGGTGTCGAAGGGCATGTCCTCGGCCGAGCCGTTGATCAGCCGAACCGGCATGGCGGCGGTATGGATACGCTCGGCGGCCATCCGGTTCAGCGTCGCGTTCGGATCGATGCCCACGACTTCGGTAACCGCCGTCCCGTAAAGCGGCAGGTTGAGCCCCGAGCCGATGCCGATTTCCAGCACCCGGCCGGTCGCCAACGGCACGATGCGGCGCCGGTATTCGGCGATCCGGCCCCGGCCCATGCCGAAATGCATGAGGCGGGGGAAGATCGCCCGGTCATAGAAACCCATTGTGGCCGATGCTCCCGGTAGCAGGTCAGGCGAGGCGGTCCTTCGGTTCGCGCCCGGCGAAAAAGGCGTCCAGATTGTCGAGCGCGCGAAAGCCCATCCCGTTGCGGGTCTCGATCGTGGCGCTGCCGATATGCGGCAGCAGGAAGGCGTTCGGCAGGTCGAGATAGCGCTTGTCGAAATTGGGTTCGCCCTCGAACACGTCCAGCCCGGCGGCGCCGATCCTGCCGGATTGCAGGGCCGGGATCAGCGCATCGTCGTCGATCACCGCACCGCGCGCGGTGTTGGCGACCACGGCCCCGTCGGGCAGCAGGGCGATGCGGCTTGCGTTCAGGAAGCGGGCCGTCTCGGCCGTCGCCGGGCAATTCAGCGACAGGAAATCGCAGTGCGGCAGCATGTCGTCGGGATTGGCGAAGAAGCGGGCGCCCTGTTCCTTTTCCGGCGGCAGCCGGTTGCGGTTGCTGTACATGATCGTCATGTCGAAGCCGCGGGCGCGCCTGGCCACGGCCTGACCGATCCGGCCCATGCCGAAAATGCCCAGCCGCTTGCCGGTGAATTCGACGCCCAGCATGCCCATCGGCTCCCACCGGCCCCACTTCCCCTGGCGCAGGATGCGTTCGGCGTTCTGCGCCTGTCGCGCGGCGCCCAGCAGGCACAGCATGGTGATATCGGCGGTGGCGTCGGTCAGGACGTCCGGCGTGTTCGAGACGACCAGATTGCGGGCCCTGGCGGCGGCAATGTCGATATGGTCATAACCGACCGAGAAGGTGGCCAGCATCCGCACATGCCGCGGCAGGCGCTCGATCGCCGCGGCGGGAAATTTCTCTGTACCACAGCACAGGATCGCGTCGGCCCTGGCCCCGGCGACGCCGGCGACGATGGCGTCGGTATCCAGTTGACGGTCGGTCGGATTGGCGACGGCCCGATAATCCCGGCCGATC
>JAHELM010000341.1 GCA_024644185.1 Rhodospirillales bacterium
GCCGGTTGCCCGGGGCGAAAGGGCCGCCGAGTCGGGTTCGCTGCTGGTCTATGCCGGTGGCGATTCCGTTATTCTGGCCCGCTGCCAGCCCGTTCTCGACGCCGTCGCCGAACGGGTCTTCCATCTGGGCGCGGTTGGTGCCGGCCAGGCCGCCAAGGCGATCAACAACATGCTGCTGTGGAGCTGCGTCTGTGCGACGGTCGAGGGCCTCGATCTGGGCGACGCCCTTGGCATCGACCGCGAGTCCCTGCGCGAGGCGCTGTGCCATGGCAGTGGCGCGAACTGGGCCATGGAAACCCGCGCCGACGAACGCCCCGCGCTGTGGGCGGAAAAAGATATGGCGATCGTGCTGCGGGAAGCCGATGCGGCCGGGGTCGCGCTTCCCATGGGCGGCGCCGTGCGGGAGGCAATCTCGGCGTTCAAGATCGCCCGCAATCTGCCGACGCCATCGGAAGGCTGAATGTCGTTCCGGCATAGGGAATGGCGTTCTTGTTGGCGGCCGGCGATTCTGCTATCGCTGACGCCATGCGAAACAATGCAAGCGATGCGAGGCCGGCATGACCGAGGCTAAGCGAGAGAACCCGCCCGAAGCGAAGAAAGCCGGCCCGCCGAAAGAATATTACCATGCCAACAGGGATCGAATTTTCGTCCGGCCCATTCAGGGTGCCTACAATTTAACCGAGGAATTGAAGCGCCTGCGTTCCATGCCGCGCGTGCGCAAGGCGAAGGATATCAAGTTCGTCGACGGACCGCAGGCCTACAGCCGCCATTACGTCGAGCCGAAGGACGGCATCACCCAGACCTTCCATCTGCATCTGGAGGAATACGGTCCCGGCGGCAAGTCGCAGAAGCACGGGCATGTCAACGAGGCGGCCTTCTACATCCTCGACGGCATCGGCTACGAGGTGCATGACGGCGTGCGCTACGACTGGAAGGCGGGCGACGTTGCCATCGTCCATAACAACTGCGTCCACCAGCATTTCAACGCCTCGCCCGACAAGCCGGCGCGGGCCCTCGTCATCAAGACCAAACCGATGTTCCTGTTCATGAACATGCTGTTCCAGAAGACAGTAGAGCCGCGGCAGACGGAACCGGCACCCGGCGGCGCGGATTTCGACGTTCGGGAAGAGGAAGCCGATTTCAATCACCCGGCGGAGGGGTACTGAAGATGGCCTGGGACGAAGCCAGGTTCTGGATCGACGGCCAGCACAACGATGCCCTGTACCAGCAGATGCTGGACGACGCGACGCAGGCGCCGGCGCGCAATGCGCGGCGCAAGAAAGTCGTCAGGCCCGAGGAAATGCCGTGGGAAATGTCGCGCCAGGGCTTGCTGAAGCATCTGCTGAACGAGCAGATGAACACCCGCATGGAGACGGTCGACGCCTATATGCAGGTGATCCCGCCCGGCAGCCATTCCGGAAAGCATCGGCATCTGGCCGAGGAATGCCTGTATGTGCTGGAGGGCAACGGCTACGATCTGCATCAGGATTGCGATGTCGAGATCACTGACGATTATCACTGGAAGCCACAGGACGAAATCCAGCGATTCGAGTGGGAGGCCGGCGATGTGATCTATATTCCGCCGAACACCATTCACCAGCATTTCAATGCGGATCCGGACCGTCCGGCGCGCCTGATTTCCTCGACCAACCGGATCTTCAAGCAATGCGGCCTGAACGATCTGGAACAGATCGAGGATGCCCCGGAATACACCCCCGGCGTCATCGTGACACCTGATCTGGTCCGCCGGCTTCTGCGCGGCGGACGTCCCGGGAAATAATCAGACCGCCGGATCCGGACCGGCAAGGGGACGACAATGCTGGGAGCCGGGCTGGCGATTCTGTCGGCGATCACCTTCGGGCTGAACAACGCCGCCGCCCGTCGCGGCGTCCTGAGCGGTTCGGTGTTGCAGGGGTTGGTCGTTACCGTGCCGCTGGGCGTGCCGCTGTTTGCCCTTCTGTGCCTGCCCGTCGGTGGATTCGCCGTGTTGCGCGAATTCTCGGCACCGGCCTGGGCGTGGATGGCGGCCGCCGGAATTGTGCATTTCATCATCGGCCGGTACGGCAACTACCGGGCAACGAGGGCGCTGGGCGCCACGCTTTCCGGCCCGCTACAGCAAACCAGCATACTGGTGGCGCTGGTGCTCGCGATGATCCTCTTCAGCGAAAGGCTCACACCGCTCAAACTTGCCGGGATCGCTCTCGTCGTGCTCGGCCCGACGGTCATGACGCGCGGCCTCAACAAGCCGGGCGCTATGCGCGCGAAGTCGGGTTTCACGCCGGACTACATGGAAGGGTCGGTCTGGAGCATGGTCTGCGCGGTGGCATACGGGACCAGTCCACTGCTGATCCGTTTCGGGCTGGAAGGCAGTCACAGCATGATCGGCAGCATTGCCGGCGGGTTGGTATCGTATGTGGCGGCGACGCTTGTCCTCGGCCTGATCGCCCTGCTGCCCGGCAACCCGGCGCATGTGAAGACGCTGGACCGCACGACGGCCCGCTGGTTCGCCATATCCGGCGTCTTCGTCTTCCTGTCGCAGGTTTTCCGCTATATGGCCCTGGCCGTCGCACCGGTTTCAGTCGTCGTGCCGGTACAACGATTGTCGATGGTTTTTCGGGCGATTTTCAGTTGGATGCTCAACCGGGACCACGAAATTTTCGGGTTCTGGGCGCTGTTCGGAATCGCCCTGTCGCTGCTCGGCGCTCTGGCCCTCACCGTCAGCACGGAATTCGTCCTCGAACTGATCCCGCTGCCCCCGGCTATCGCCGATCTGGCGCGCTGGCAGTGGCCCTGAAGGTCAGCCGCCGGTCCACTTCGCCTCGCCGCGCCGTTTTGCCTCCCGCGCCTGCTTCACCTGTTCCTTCACCAGGCCCGCCATGGGAAACGACAGTCCGGTCCGGTCGCACATGTCGAGGACCAGCTGCATATCCTTCAGCGCCCAGGTGAAGGTGACGCTGTCCCAGTTTTCCAGCGCCCAGGATCGCCCGCTGCTCATCAGCAGGGCATCGCGCAACCCCGGCAGATCGATGCCCGTGCTCTCGGCCAGTCTTCCGGCTTCCGTCAGCGCCACGCCGTCGACCCATAGCAGCAGATTATTGATGGCCTTGGCCACCTGCCCGTGCCCGATATCGCCCAGATGCGAAATATCGGAACAGAACGCCTCCAGCATCGGCCGCACCCGCTCCAGCACCGCCGCATCCCCGCCCGCCAGGGCGAGAAGCGTGCCGGCCTCGGCCGCCGCGGCGCCGCGCGCGATGGGAATGTCTAGCAGATCGAGCCGCCTGGCCCGGGCCTCGTCGCCGAGCGCACGAACCAGGTCGGCCGAGATCGTGCTGTTGACCACCACGATCGTACCGGGCCGGGCATTTGCGAACATTCCGTCGGCGCCGCGGCAGACCGCGGAAACCTCTTCATCGAAGCCGACGGCGATAAAAACCGCGTCCGACCCGGCCGCAAGCTCGGCGGGCGTACCAACGACTTTCGCCCCCAATACCGCCACCGCTTCGCACGCCGCCGCACTGACATCGGTCACCGATACGGCAAAGCCCCTGGCGATCAGATGACGCACCATGGCCCTGCCCATGCGTCCGGCGCCGACGAGTCCAACATTCCGCATTCTTCACCTCCCGCGAAGCCACCTGAGAACCGGGAACAAAAAAAGCGGCGCCGTCCCCATTGAGCCCGGCGCCGCATCTATGTGCGCCGGGACCCCGCGGCCCCGGCACCCTCTCTAATTACTCTACTTCAGGATTTCCTGAATCCGGGCCACGA
>JAHELM010000015.1:0-9558 GCA_024644185.1 Rhodospirillales bacterium
TCCCCAGGCTGACGGCGGCGACCACGCCCACCGCATAGGCGGCCAGCGCGGCCTCGTATCCCCGTTGGGCTCGCTGTTGCGCGACCCAGCTTGCGGCGGCCAATTGCAGGGCGGCCAGGATAAGGCCCATCGCCGTCCATTTGAGATTCACCTCGAATCCCTCGATGCGGGCATAGGCGACGGCAAGCGCCGCCACCGGGGCGGCCGCCGAGATGCCGGCCCACAGCCCGGGCCGGGCCGCGCCGCGCAGCAGCGCCAGGCCGCCGATCCCGAACAGCACGGCATAGGCGGACGCCATCCACGCATAGGGCCGCAGGCCATCCGGGAGGACGGCCTGGATGTCGACCTCGCCCGGCCATGCGGGCAGCGGTCGGCCGATCAGGGCCAGCACCCCGACGACCGCGGCGGCGATGGCCAGCGCATCGTAGGTCTCGTCCCGCCGGCCCGCCCCCGCGACGACCGCGGCCAGCAGAATGCCGGTCAGCAGGACGCCGGTGCCGAATCCGTCGGCCAGGGCCAGCATGATCCATAGCGCCAGCATCGCCCCGCAGGCGACCCAGGCCAGGATGGCCGGCAACGGCATGTTGGCGAACAGGTCGGGTGGAACCAGCGGTGTCCGGTGTGGCCTCCAGCCGGACGGGACGTAGAGGAACAGGACGGCGGTGACCGCAAGATAAAGACCCACGGCCACGGCGCCCAGCTCGGCCTGTGTCTCGGTCATCCACAGCACCGGCCAGATCGCCGCGCCGGCGAGCGTTCCCCAGGCCAGCCAGGTCCAGCCCTTGTAGCGCAGCACACCCAGGGCGGCCGCGTTTACCGCGATCAGATAGGGAAACAGGCCCCAGGCCGAAGGATGTCCGGTCTGCACCAGGATCGGCACCAGAAAGCCGCCAAGAATGCCGAGCGCGGCGACGAACGGGCCATGCAGCAGCGCCAGCCCCATCGCCGCAACCCAAACCGCGCCAAGCAGCGCGAAGGCGGGCACGGGCGGCAACAGGTCGTAGAGCCCGTAGGCGGCATAAACGCTGATAAACAGGGCGGAGACGCCGCCGCCGACCATGGCCGGGGGAATTCGCGACGGTTCGATCAGCGCCGCCGCGCGTTCAAGGGGGCTGCGCCGCAACCGCTCGCCGCCGCCGATCAGCGTCAGGCCGATGACCGCGCCCAGCACGCAGCGCACCGTGGGGTCCATCCAGCCCATCTCGACCGAATAGCGAACCAGGAACACGGCGGCCAGCGCCGCGCAAATGCCCCCCAGCCAGACCATCCAGCGGGTGGCCAGATCTTCCTCCCAGGTCTTGCGCCTGGCAGGCGCGGCGGGCGGGGCCGCAGCCGGTTTCGGCACCGGCGGAACCGGCGGCCCATCTGCCCGTATTTCCGCGGGGGGCGACGTCACCCGCTCGGGTATCGCCGGGGCTGCTTTCGGACGTTCTTCCCCCGGCGACGCGCCGGCCTCGCCAAGGCGGTCAAGCCGGGTTTCCAGATCCGCGATTTTTCGCGCCAGTCGCGCGATGTCGTGGCGCATGTCGCCGCTGCGCACGAAGGCCGCGATGGCCAGTGCCGGCGCGACGATCAGCACGAATCCGCCGACGATCACGGCAACGAAAAGGAAATCCATGTGCAGGCCCCCAGAGCGTATGCGCCAAGCGAACGGTATCGCCACAGTGTGCGACCGTAATATGAAATGCAAAGTAAACAGCATTTCCGCCCCGCATTGCCTCTGGACCGCGGCGGGCGGTAATGCCACTCTCTTTGCCGTCGTCGCGATCTTAGCGATTTGGCAACCGGGCGTCCGTAGGATCGGCGGCGCGCCGGAAATGGCACGGCAGGGCAAGGGGCGACATGCAGGCCTTCGACAGGGAAGAATATCTCGCGCGGATCGAGAACACCAAACTGCGGATGATGCAGTTCGGTCTGGACGTGCTGCTGGTCTGCGATCCGGCCAACATGAATTATCTGACCGGGTATGACGGCTGGTCGTTCTATACGCCGCAGGCGGTCGTCGTTGCCCTGGCGCAGGATGAGCCGATCTGCATCGTTCGCGGCATCGATCGCAATGGCGCCCGCGTCACCACCTTCCTCGACGACGCGAACATCATCGGCTATCCCGACGACTATGTGCAGAACAAGCGCAAGCATCCGATGGATTACGTCGCCGAGATGCTGGAATCGCGGGGGCTGGGCCGGGGCGCGATCGGGCTGGAGATGGATGCCTATTATTTCACGGCGGCCGGCGCCGAGGCGCTGCACCAGAGCCTGCCGAACGCCACCTTCAAGAACGCCTATACGCTGGTCAACTGGATCCGCATGATCAAGTCGCCGCGCGAACTGGACTATATGCGCCAGGCGGCACGCATCCTCGAAACGGCCATGGGCGTCGCCATCGACGCGGTGCGGCCCGGCGTGCGCCAATGCGACGCGGTGGCGAAGATCATGGCGGCGCAGGCGTCGGGCACCGCGGAATACGGCGGCGACTACGCGTCGATCGTGCCTTTGCTGCCGACCGGGATCGGCACCTCGACGCCGCATCTGACCTGGTCGGACCAGCCCTTCGCGACGGGCGAGGCGACGATCCTGGAACTGGCGGGTTGCCGTCGGCGCTATCACTGTCCGCAGACTCGCACCGTGTTTCTGGGCAAGCCGCCTCAGAAGCTGGTCGACGCCGGCAAGGTGGTGGTCGAGGGCATCGAGACGGTGCTGGCGACCATGCGCCCGGGATTTACCTGCGAAGAGGTCGAGCAGATCTGGCGAAAGGTTATCGCCAGGGCCGGGATCGTCCAGGAATCGCGTTGCGGCTATTCGGTCGGTCTGAACTATCCGCCGGATTGGGGCGAGCACACGATCAGCCTGCGGCCGGGCGACAAGACGGTGCTGCAGCCGGACATGACGATCCATTTCATGCCGGGCATCTGGCAGGATGACTGGGGCGTCGGAATCAGCGAATGCATCCATCTGACCGAAACCGGCGCGGTGGCGCTGGCCGATACGCCGCGCCGGCTGATCGTCAAGGATTAGCCGGCCCGCCACTCGCCGTTTCGGATGCGCAAGATTTGCCTAAAATCCGAGTAGACGCGGTTGGGCGCCGTTATTTCGCGTCGCGGTGGGAAATCGGCTTGGCATAGGCCAGTTCGACATCCCACGGAAACAGGATCCAGGTATCCTGGCTGACCTCGGTGATGAAGGTGTCGACCATCGGTCGGCCGGCGGGCTTGGCATAGATCGTCGCGAAATGCGCCTTCGGCAGCATGTCGCGCACCACCTTGGCCGTGGTGCCGGTATCGACCAGGTCGTCGACGATCAGCAGCCCCTCGCCATCGCCCGCGACGCCCTTCAGCACGCTGGCCTTGCCCTTGTCCTTGTGCTCGTAGGTGGCGATACAGACCGTGTCGACCAGCCGCAGATCAAGCTCGCGGGCGACGATCGCCGCCGGCACCAGGCCGCCGCGGGTGATCGCGACGATGCCCTTGAACGGCCCCTTGCCGTGCAACCGCCAGGCCAGCGCCCTTGCGTGCCTGTGCAACTCGTCCCAGGAGACGGGGAATTCCATGGTCTGGCTGTCGCTCATGGGGGCGGTTCCGTGGCTGTTGGGACAATCGACTGGTTCTATCGGAACCGGTGCCGCGCGGCAACAGGGCGTGGAACCAGGACCGGCCAGTTGAAGTCCGGGCGTTTGGATTTCGCTCAAATCGTTAACGATTTCGTCTGTTCCATCATGCGATGATGGTTGCATGATCCTGCTATGCAGAAGCAAAGGACCTTCCGATGCGTCGTGCCCTTGAGGTGTCTGTTTTCCTGGCGCTCACAGCCGTTCTGGCCGCGGGTTGCACCGGTGGGACCCGCGCGACCGGCGGGACGGCCCCCAATCCCATTACGGGCGGTGGCGGCCTGATCCTGCCCGACCCTCTGGCGACGGCTCAACCCGCGACCAACTTCCTCACGGCCGAATTCAGCCGGTGCTATACGGCGACCTCGGGCGCCACCTATTGTGCCTACGGGCTGGGCCAGATCGGCGCGGAATACGCCTATGCCAAGGGTGCCTATGGCGGTGGTGTCACGGTTGCGGTCATCGACACCGGAATCGATCCGACACATCCCGAGTTGGCTGCAAATATCTCGCCCGACAGTATCGATATCGTGCGTGGCGGCACGCTGACCGATTTGAACGGCCACGGCACGCACGTTTCCGGGATCATCGGCGCGGTGAAGAACGGGGCGGAGACCCACGGGGTCGCGTTCAATGCCACGATTCTGGCGATCCGGGCGGACAGCATGTTTACCGATCCGACCTGCGTACCGGCGGGAAGCGCGTGCAAGCTGGGGTTTTCCGACGCGGATCTCGCGAATGCCCTGATCTATGCCGCCGGTCGCGCGCATGTCATCAATATGAGCCTGGGTGGCCCGAGTCCCGTCAGCGCCGCATTCGTCGCCGCGCTCGAGAACGCCGCCGCGGCCGGCGCCATCATTGTGATGGCCACTGGCAATGACGGTGCCGCGAACCCATCCTGGCCGGCCGCGTATGCCGGCGATGCAACGGTAAATGCCAGCGGTCAACTGATCGCGGTGGCCGCGGTCGACTCCACCGGCACCATCGCGATCTTTTCGAACCAGTGCGGTTCGGCGATGAATTATTGTCTGGTCGCGCCCGGCGTTGACATCGTCTCCACGGTGCCCGGAGGGATGGCCGTCATGAGCGGCACGTCGCAGGCAACCCCGTTCGTGTCCGGGGCGGCGGCCCTGTTGGTGCAGGCGTTCCCGTCTTTAACCCCGGCTCAAGTCGTGCAGATCCTGCTCACGACAGCCACGGATCTTGGCGCGGCTGGCGTGGATGCCGTTTACGGCCACGGCCTGCTCAACCTTAACGCCGCGATGTTGCCGGTCGGTACCGTTGTCATTCCGCTGTCGGGGTCGGCGTCGGCGGGCGGCGCCGCCCTGAATGGCACGATGCTGGTTTTCGGTGGAGCGTTTGGCGATGCGCTGGCCGGCAATGTCCTGCTGACACAGGCCTTCGCGCTGGACAGCTTCGACCGGCCCTATCTGGCGGGGCTCGATACCCGGGTCGTGCGGCCGGGGCGCGGCTTCGGGCTCGCTGCCCTGGACATGACCGGCGGTGTCCGGACGGTCGAAACGGCGCTGCCCTTCGGCATGTCGCTGACGGCCGGCGTGCCGGAAGCCGACGGTACGAATCCACTATGGGACGACAAGGAAGAGCCGCTGGTCGCGCCGCAAGGTCTCAGCCTGTCAGGCGGACTGGGCGATGCCTCCGAATTCAGCCTCGGCATGGACGTAACGCCGGAACAGCAGCTGGGCGGTATCGCCGCCACGGACGAGGCCGGACTCTACTGGATGGCGGGCGATCTCCTGTCGCCGCAATACGCGCTGGTCGGTGCGGGTAACGGGTTTTCGTTCAGCAGCGATCTCGGCGACCGGGGGCGGCTCTCGCTTGGTCTGGTCGATCAGAGCGGAACCGGCGACGGCTCCGGCGGCGATGCGCGGATCGGTGAGATTGCGCTGGACTGGCGGATCGGTGATTCCGGGGCGCTGCGGGCCAGCCTCGACCTGATCGACGAAGCCGGCGGGTTTCTTGGCAGCGATACGACGGGCGCCTTCTCCGTCGACAGGACGGTCAGCCAGTCCTACGGGCTGGGTGGCAGCATGCCGCTCGGCGGCGGGGTATCGTTGCTGGCCAATTATACAATCGCACTGGCGACGGTCGCGCCCGGCGCGGCAAGTCTGTTGAGCGACTGGAGCGACATGACGGCTGACGCTTACGGTGTCGGCATCAGCCGGACCGGCGTGTTCAGCGATACCGACAGCCTCGGACTGCTGGTCGGCCAGCCCCTGCGCATCCGCGCGGGCGAGGCAACGCTGACCGCCCCGGTCGGCTATACGCTGGACAAGACCGTGATCCAGCAGTCCGGACGCGTCTCCCTGGTGCCGAGCGGCCGCGAGATCGATCTGCAACTGGCCTATCGCGCTTCGCTGGGTCCGGCTGCCGGCCTGTCCACCTGGCTGATGATGCAGACCGAGCCGGGCAATATCGCCGATGCACCGCCTGCCTATGGCGTCGGGCTTCGATTCCAGGCCGGGTTCTGATTGGAAATTCCGGGCTTTCCGTCGACAACCGATCGGGCCTACTGTCTGCCTCATGCGGGAGGCCCCGATAGTTGAGGATCAGGCCGCGATTCTGCGCGGCCGAAGCCTCGTCCTCATCTCCGGCCTGGCAATGAGCCTGGGCGGCGTATTCGTGCGCTCCATGGAGACGGCGAACGAGTGGCAGATCCTGCTTTGGCGGTCGCCGGGCGTGGTCGCGGTGCTGTTGCTGTTCATGGCGGCGCGGGGCGGGGTCGGCACCATCTTCGCCGCGGCGGGTGGCAAGAGCGTTCTGGCCGGGTTGTCGTTGGCGCTGGGTTCCGCCTGCTACGTCTTCTCGATCACCCATACAACGGTCGCCAACACCCTGTTCATGCTCAGCGCCGGCCCGTTCATCGCGGCGGTTCTGGGCCGCATTCTGCTGGGCGAGGCCGTGCAGCGCGTGACTTGGGTGGCGATGGCGGGTGCCGCCGCCGGGGTCGCGATCATGGTTGCCGACGGCGTTGCCGGCGGCGCTTTGTCGGGCAATATCGCCGGACTGGGTGCGGCTGTCGGATTTGCCGGGTTCTCGGTAGCGCTGCGCAGCGGGCGGGGCGCCGATATGTTGCCGGCGACTTGCCATGCCGGACTGTTCAGCCTGCTGATCGGCATTGTGGCGCAGCTGCTTTCCGGTGGGGGCCTGATGCCGTCGACAGCGGATCTCGGCCTGTGCCTGACCTACGGCGCCATCGCGGTGGGTGGCGGGTTGATCGTTTTCACCCTGGGCGCCCGGCATGTGCCGGCGGCCGAGGCTTCACTGTTGTCGATGACGGAAGTGGTGCTTGGCCCGATCTGGGTCTGGCTGTTCTTCGCCGAGACCCCGAGCCGGGCCACGCTGGCCGGCGGTGCGCTGCTGCTGGCGTCGATAGGAGTCCGTGCCCTGGACGGCATGCGGCGACGGCGCCCGCCGGTCGGCGCGGTGTGAAGCGTTGCGCGACGATGGGCGCACCCTGTAGGCTGGCAGCATCATGATGGGACGCGGCATCACGCTGTTCCAGTTGTTCGGCTTCAAGATCAAGGTCGATATCAGCTGGTTGTTCCTCGCCGTCCTGGTGACGTCGTCATTGGCGACCGGGGTTTTCCCCTCGCGCGTGCCCGATCTGGCGCCGGCCACGTATTGGTGGATGGGGATTGGCGGGGCGCTCGGCCTGTTCGCCTCGATCCTGTTCCATGAGCTCAGTCATTCACTGGTCGCCCGCCGCTACGGCATACCGATCAAGGGCATCACGCTATTCATCTTCGGCGGCGTCGCCGAGATGGAGGACGAGCCGCCGACGGCGAAGGCGGAATTCCGGATGGCCATTGCCGGGCCGGTCGCCAGCGCGGTTCTGGCGCTGGGATTCCGGGTTCTGGCCGGAATGGCCGAAGCGCTGGACATACCCGAAGCGGTTCGCGACGTGGCCGCGTATCTTGCCTACATCAACATGCTGCTGGCCCTGTTCAACCTGGTGCCAGCCTTCCCCCTGGATGGCGGGCGGATGTTGCGGGCGGCACTGTGGCGTTGGAAGGGCGACATCCGCTGGGCGACCCGGATCGCCACCGATTCCGGTTCCGCCTTCGGCTTTCTGCTGATTGCCCTGGGCCTGTTCAACCTGCTCGGCGGCAACTGGGTGGGCGGGCTGTGGTATGCGCTGATCGGCATGTTCGTGCGCGCCGCCGCCGCCGGGTCCTATGCGCAGATGCAAACCAAGCGCTTCTTCGAGGGCGAGCCGGTGGTCCGCTTCATGGTCTCAGACCCGCTGACCGTGCCGCCGGACATCAGCCTGCAGCAGCTTGTCGAGGAACACGTCTATCGCCATTATCACGAACTGTTCCCGGTTGTTTCCGGCGGCCGTTTGCTGGGCTGCGCGGGATTGCGTGAAATCCGTGCCGTGCCGCGCGAAAAATGGGCCTGGGTATCGGTGGGCGATGCGATGTCCCGCTGCAACGCGGAGAACACCGTCTCGCCGGAAACCGATGCGGTGGCCGCCCTGGCGCTGATGCAGCGCACCGGCAATAGTCGCCTGATGGTGGCCGAGCAAGGCCGGCTGGTTGGCCTGGTGACGCTGAAGGATCTGCTGCGTCTGATCTCGCTGAAGATGGATCTGGAAGGCGGCGCCTAGAGCCGGTGGCGCCGCATCGTCTCGTAAAGGGGCATGAGTTCGTCCAGCAGCGGCCGGACCCGATCGGGCAGGGGCTCGCCGCGGCGCGTCCATGGCTTGAAGCCGGTTGAGGCGTTGACACTGTGATACCAGTGCCGGCCCCAGGCGCCGTCCGTGTCACGCGGGCCTGGTGGCCAGGACAGCATCGCGGTGTCGAAGGGCACATCCAGCGCGGTGCAGAGCGCCCTGATACTGCCCTCGGGGTCGGTGCCGATCTCGCGGGCATCCAGCACGGGCGGCGTGTGGCCGGTCAATTCGCGGACCCTTCGAAACAAACGCTCCTGGTCGGCGAAACCGGTGTCCTGCAGGGTGACGACCTGCATGGTTTTCGACATCGACAGCAACACTTCCGCCGGGTCGCGGATCAGGAACGCATTGGTGACCTCGGTCAGCCAGGAATCGTCGATATGCGGCAGCATGTGATGCGCCATGTGTTTCTGAAAGTAAATTCGCCTGCCGCCGGGGATCGGCCCCAGCATGGCCGCCACCACCTTGCGCCAATCGGTTTCGTGCGCGGCGACCACCTCGGCGATACCCGGATGGTCCGGCGTGTACTGCGTCAGGTAATGTGCATAGAGCGGTTCGTCCCAGACGGCGGTGTCGGGGCGGTTCTCCCAGGCCCGCATCATCGCGGTCGAGACGTTGCGTGGGCCCGACCACATGGCGATCCGGCGTTCCTTTTCCGGGTTCATCTCTTGTCCCTCGCTCCTCAAGGCCGATGGCGTCGGCCGGCCGCGTCCCTGGCGACGCCCGTCGAATTCTCGTACCAGAACGCGGCGTCGGGCGCGACATCGGAAAATGCGACGCCGCCATCGCTGCCACCCCCTCCGCCCTTGACGCCGCGAGGCTTTTGCGGGACAGCATGGGGCGACGTATGACGGCAAATCGAGGGCGAAACTTGAATCGACGCGATTGGCGGCTGGTTCTGCTTGCGGGGGTCGCGCTTGCCGCGCTGGGCGTTGCCGTGCTTCCGGACTCCGGCCGGATCATGGTGTATGCGCTGTACATCGCCGTATTCGGCGCGCTGGGCATGATGGGAATGTTGATGCGGGGCGGCGGAGAGCCGACGGATGCCGAGCCAGGCTCGCCGCCGGCTGGCGCCGAGCGCCTGCTTTCCGCAATCGATCAGGCGCCTGTCGGTCTCGCCCTGTACGACGCATCCGGGCACCTCGACTGGTGCAATGCCGCCTATCGCCGCGCGCTCGGCGCGCGGGGCGAGGCGCTGATGCCCGGCGATATCCGCCCCGATATTCCGGGTTCCTCCGACGGGTCGGAGCCACGGGTCGGC
>JAHELM010000015.1:9568-14220 GCA_024644185.1 Rhodospirillales bacterium
CCAGACAACGCTGGAGGCAGGCGGAACGGTCGAGGTTATTTTCGACAGTCGCGCGGAAAGGGCCGCCGAAATTCGTGCCCGGGCCGGAGAGTCGCGATTGCTGCAATACCTGTCCGCCGCGGCCGGCTGGATCTGGGAGACCGATGTGCTGCATCGGGTGACGCTTGCGGCACCGGTGCGCGCCGGGGTGGACGCTTCGGAACTCGACTGGATGGTCGGGCGCGGGATCGCTGACATCCTGGCTCGTGCCTCGGACGGGATCGACGAGGCCGAGGAAGCCTATGAGTTCTGTGTCTTTGAGATGTCCCGGCACGGCCGGTTGCGCGATCTGACGCTGTGGCTGCATGACGGCAGCGCCCCGCGCAAGGCGCGGATCTGCGGGATCCCCCGGTTCGACGACATGGGAACGTTCCTTGGCTATCGCGGTGTCGGCAATTTTCTGGCATCGCCACCGGCCGAGGCGGATATCGTCCCCCGCGGTCCGGCGGCGGAGCCCGCGCCACTCGACATCGCGCCCGCATCCGAGCCGATCGCCCGTGCGCCGGTGCCTCGCCTGCTTCTGGTCGAGGACAGCAAGACGAACAGGATGCTGGCCGTGTCGATCCTGCAGCGGATGGGCTATGCGGTCGACGCAGTGGAAAACGGCAAGATGGCGGTCGCGGCGGTTGCCAATGGCGGCTATGACGGGGTTCTGATGGATGTCTGGATGCCCGTGATGGACGGGTTGGAGGCGACCCGGGCAATCCGCGTCCTCGACGAGCCGCTGCGCGGTATTCCGATCATTGCCATGACGGCGCATGTCGACGACGAAAATCGCCAGCGCTGCCTTGCGGCCGGCATGGACGAACATGTCGCCAAGCCGATCGATCGGCGCAACCTGGCGGCCGTGCTGCGGCGACTGGTCGGGGCGCCGGAACGCGGACCCGTGTCCGACCACGAGGCAAACCGGCCCCCTGCCGTGACCGGGCTGGCGCTGGTCGACGATGCGGTGATCGCGCAGCTTCGCGCCGATGCCGGCGATGCGCTGGTGAGCGAATTGATCGGTGCCTACAGGGGCGAAACCGAAGAGCGGTTGCGCCGCATGGCCGCGGTGTCGCCGGATGACGGTCTGGATGCCATTGCCGCCGATGCCCATGCGCTGAAAAGCAGTTCCGGCACCTTCGGCGCATTGCGGCTGCAGGCCCTGGCTGCCGATATCGAGGCCAGGGCGACAGCCGGCGATGTCGGCGCGCGCGACCTGGTGGCGCAATTGCCGGCGCTCATCGCCGAAACCTGGCGCGAATTTTCGCGTCGCGGATTGCCGCCGGATCCCGGCGGCTGATTTCCGTTCAGGAAATTTCGCCGCCGGTCTCCCAACTCAGTTTCTTGCGATAGATCGTCGAGGGCGAAATGCCCAGTCGCGTCGCGGCCTTGGGAATGTTGCCGTCGCAAGCCGCGATGGCCTGCTCGATGACGTCGCGCTCCACCTTCCACAAGGGCACGATGTCGGTGCCGTTGGCCTCGTCGGCAACCTCCTCCCGAGGCGCGGCGGCATGGCCGGGTTCGGTCGTGGCGGCGGGCGCAATCGTCCTGGGCCGCAGTTTGTCGATCGGGGGTGGCAGCATCTCCGCCGTTACTTCGTCGCCTTCGTTCAGCACGACGATATTGCGGATCACATTCTGCAATTGCCGGATATTGCCGGGCCAGGCATAGGCGCACAGCACGCCCTCGACCCCGGTCGTGTAGCGCTTGAAGGCGCGGCCCTCCTCGGCGGCGTATTCCGTCAGGAAATGGCGTGCGATTTCCAACGTGTCCTCGCCGCGCTCGCGCAGGGGCGGCAGATGGATCGGGATGACGTGCAAGCGATAATAAAGATCCTCGCGGAACCGCCCGGCCTCGACTTCCGCCAGCGGGTCGCGGTTGGTGGCGCAGACGAACCGGACGTCGACCTTCTCCTGCTTCGAGCCGCCGACCTTCTGCAGCGTGCCGGTCTGGATGAAGCGCAGCAATTTGGTTTGCAGCGCCAGATCCATCTCGCAGATCTCGTCGAGGAACAGCGTGCCGCCGGAGGCGCGCGACGCGGCGCCCTCGCGATCGGCATGGGCGCCGGTGAAGGCGCCTTTCACATGGCCGAAAATCTCCGATTCCATCAAATCCTTCGGGATTGCACCGCAATTGATGGCGACGAAGGGTCCTTTGGCGCGCGGGCTCTTGCGGTGGATGGCCTCGGCGGCAACCTCCTTGCCGGTACCGGACTCGCCGGTGATGAACACGGTCGCCCTGGAGGTCGCGGCCGCGTCGATGGTGCGATAGACCGCCTGCATCGCCAGAGACGAACCGATGAAGCCAAAATAGTTGCTGCGGGCGCTGCCGCGGATGGTCTCGACGATCGCCGAAAGCGACCGGTGCTTGATGGCGTTGCGCACCGTGACCAGCAGACGTTCGGCGTTGAAAGGCTTGACCAGAAAATCGTATGCGCCGGCGCGCATCGCCTCGACAGCGACATTGATCGAGCCATGCGCGGTGATCACCACGACCTCGGTCGGGATCGACCGCGCCTGGACCTGCCGCAGGATTTCCAGCCCGTCCATGTCGGGCAGGCGCAGATCGAGAAGAATCACGGCCGGCGGAATGCTCTCAAGGCTCGCCAGGGCGTCCTTGCCCGTGCCCACGGCCTGCAGCACGACATCTTCCTTGTCGAGATACTGTTCGTAAAGCCGGGCCAGGGACGGGGTGTCCTCAACCAGAAGAATTTTGGTCTTGTCCATCGCGTCGTGCCGTATCCCTTCCATGGCGCGGTCGTTGCCGCGTCGAACTCAAGTTTTGCCCCATTGTCCCGCACGGACGAATCGGAGGTCAAGCCTGTGTCGCCAGCCGCCGCTGTCCGTGACCGTCCATCCCCAAACAGAAATATGTACAAATTTCCGCTTTGCCAGTGGTGCGGATGCGTCGAAGCATACAACTTTTTCGCGCGCCGCGGACGCTATTCGGACTTTCCCGGAATTTGTCAACGCTCTCTTAACTTTACATCGGACCGCTCAAAAGTCAGATTATGCGGCATGGACATCGATAGCCTGCTCGATACGGTAAAGGCCAAGGTGGCGTGCGGCCAATGCGGCGCGGAATCCGAACGGACGGTTGGCTGGCTGAAAGCCAACGCCGCGTCCGACTGCGCGGCCTGCGGCGCCGCCACCGACCTGACGACACCGGAATGGAAGGCCAGGATACAGGCCTATATCGACGCCTGCACCGGCTTCGCCTGACGCCTGCCCCTGTCCGCGCCGTGCGCCCAAATCAAAACCGCCCGGAGTTGCCCCCGGGCGGTTCGTCGTTCAAGTCCGTGCCCGGATCAGTTGCGGTTGCCCAGCAGCCGCAGCAGCATCAGGAACAGGTTGATGAAGTCGAGGTACAGGTTCAGCGCGCCCATGATCGCCTTCTTCGAGGCCATCTCCGCGCCGTCCGCATCCGTGTATTCGTCGCGGATGCGCTGGGTGTCGTAGGCGGTGAGGCCGACGAACACGACGACGCCGATCATCGAGATCGCCCAGTGCAGCGCGCTGCTCTGCAGGAAGATATTGACCAGGCTGGCGACGATCAGGCCCCACAGGCCCATGATCATGAACGAGCCGACGCCCGACAGGTCGCGCTTGGTGGTGTAGCCATACAGGCTCATCCCCGCGAAGGTGGCCGCGGTGATGAAGAACACCCGGGTGATCGACGTCGGCGTGTAGACGATGAAGATATAGGACAGCGACAGCCCCATCAGGCTGGCGAAAATCCAGTACGTCGCCTGCGCGGCGCCAACGCTCATCGCGTGCACGCGGGCGCTCAGGAAAATGACCATGCCGAGCGGGGCCAACATGACTACCCAGGCCAGCGGCGTGCCGTAGATCGTGCCCAAAATCGCCGGCGACTGCGCGGTGAACCAGGCCACCAGGCCGGTGACCGCCAAGCCCAGCGACATGTAATTGTAAACGCGCAGCATATAGGCGCGCAGGCCTTCGTCGATATCGGCCGCTTGCGCCCCACTACGCGTCACGACATTGATGCGCGGATCGAGTGCCATAAATCCTCTCCCAGGATGCCATTTGCCGGAACCGGATGTTCCGTCTGCAACAATATTGGCATATACCGCCGAAGATGCAACCATGCGGCATGCCGAATCGCTGGCATTCTTGGCAATTTACAGGGATTTGACCGATGAACACCGCTCTTGCCGGCAAGCGTGCCGTGGTAACAGCCGGGGCTGACGGAATTGGCCGCGCCATTGCCGAGACGCTGATGGCGTCGGGGGCGCGGGTGCATGTCTGCGACGTCGATCCGGGGCGCCTGGAGGCGGCGCGCGCGGCTTTGCCGGGGTTGGGTGCAACGCTGGCCGACGTGGCCGATCCGGCCGCTGTCGACCGGTTGTTCGATGAGGCTCTGGCCGGGATGGGCGGGCTCGACATCCTGGTCAACAATGCCGGCATCGCCGGGCCGACCGCCCCGGTGGAGGATATCTCGCCGGAAGACTGGCGCCGTACGATCGCGGTCGATCTGGATGGCGCCTTTCACTGCGCGCGCCGCGCGGTGCCGGCGCTGAAGGCGGCGGGGGGCGGCTCCATCGTCAACCTGTCGTCGAGTGCCGGGCTGTTCGGCTTTCCCAACCGCAGTCCCTATGCCGCCGCGAAATG
>JAHELM010000342.1 GCA_024644185.1 Rhodospirillales bacterium
ACAGCTGATCGGCATGCTGCGCGACCACAGCATCTCCATCGCCGCGAAGTCGCGACCGTTGAAGGCGGCATAGAACGCTTCGTTGGCAAACAGCACGGCGTCGCGGTCGGACATGATCGGGGCCTCCGGCGGTTCTCGTCGGCCTCAGGCGGCCTTTTCCATTGCCGCCGACCACTTGCCCAGCGCCGCGGCGCCGTTCGCTCGCGCCCGCAGCAGGAAAGCCGCCTGCCCTGCCGCAACATTGGCCGCCTTGCCGCCCCAGGCTTGCAACGCCGCCGCCTGCAGCGCCCGTCCATAGGAGAAGCTGAGCTTCCACGGCAGCGCACCGTCCAACTTGTTCATGGCGTCCAGGTGCCTCGTCGCCAGCAGGTCGGACTGGCCGCCCGACAAGAAAACGATGCCCGGCACCGCCGCCGGCACGCAGCGCTTCAGAACCTCTAGCGTCCGCGCCGCAACCTCGTCCACGCCGGCCTGCGTCGCGCACTTCTTGCCCGATATCACCATGTTCGGCTTCAGCAGCGTCGCCTCCAGCCGCACGCGCTGCAAGCGCAGCTCGTCGTACAGCGCATTCAGCGCCTGCTCGGTGACCACGGCGCAGCGGGCTATGTCATGGGCGCCGTCCATCAGCACCTCGGGCTCGACGATCGGAACCAGCCCGGTTTCCTGGCAGATCGCCGCATAGCGGGCCAGCGCGTGGGCATTGGCGCGAATGCAGGTATCGGTCGGCACGCCGTCACCGGCGATATCGATGACCGCACGCCACTTGGCGAAACGGGCACCCAGCTTGTGATACTCCTGACAGCGCTCGCGCAGGCCGTCCAGGCCCTCGGTCACGGTCTCGCCCGGGCAGCCGGCCAGCGATTTTGCACCCTTGTCGACCTTGATCCCCGGAACGATGCCCATATCCGACAGAACCCTGGCGAAGGGCCGGCCGTCGGCGGCGCTTTGCCGCAGCGTTTCGTCATACAGGATCACGCCGCTGATCGCCGCCTCGGCCCCCCTGGCCGTGAACAGCATCTCGCGATAGGCGCGCCGATTTTCCTCGGTCGATTCGACCTTGATCGAATCGAAGCGCTTCTTGATGGTCCCGTTGCTCTCGTCGGCGGCCAGAATGCCTCGGCCCGCGGCGACGAGCGCCTGTGCGATCTTGTCCATGAAAACTCCTCCGTGCCTTGTCCCCCGGCGCCTCACGACGGCACCGCCAAATTCCGTGCGGCCCGTTATACTTCGAGACACCGTCCCCCGCCAAGCGCGGCGGCATGCAAAATGCCGCATGCCGATCCGCTGGCGCGCCGCCCGTGTCCGGCTATACTGCCCTGGCCATGCCGCTCGTGGACAACAGGATCGTACCGCCCATGAAGCCAACCCGCATCGCCTTCGTGGCCGCCGATGACAGCGAGGCGCTGGAGGCCCTGGCGCGCCTGACCGCGCGCTATCCGAACGTTGCCGGCGACACCGCCGACATCGTCGTGGCGCTGGGCGGCGACGGCTTCATGCTGCAGACCCTGCACCGGCACATGGGCCGCGACGTGGCAATCTACGGAATGAACCGCGGCAGCATCGGCTTCCTGATGAACGGCTATTCCGAGGACCGCCTGGTGGAGCGGCTCGAGCGGGCCTCGCCGGTCCGCCTGCACCCGCTGCGCATGCGTACCCGCACGGTCGATGGCCGGGAACAGGAAGCGCTGGCGATCAACGAGGTCTCGCTGCTGCGCGAAACCCGCCAGGCGGCGAAGATCCGCATCCGAATCGACGGCGTGGCGCGGCTGGACGAGTTGATCTGCGACGGCGTCATGGTGGCGACTCCGGCCGGCAGCACAGCGTATAACTTGTCGGCGCATGGACCGATCATTCCGATCGGCGTCGGCCTTCTGGCGCTGACGCCGATCAGCGCCTTCCGCCCGCGTCGCTGGCGTGGCGCGCTGCTGCCGCAAGGGGCGTTGGTCGAACTGGAGATCCTGGAACCCGCCAAGCGCCCGGTCAGCGCGACGGCGGACCACACCGAGGTGCGCGACGTCCTGACCGTCACGATCTCGCAGGTCAGCGACCTGTCGGTCACCATGCTGTTCGACCCGGAACACAATCTCGAGGAACGCATCCTCAAGGAACAGTTCGCGCCCTGACCGTCAGCCGATTCCGCGCAGCCGCGGGAACACCGCGCCCCAGGGACTGTCGCCGTCCTTCAGGGCGGGGTCGACGAAGGGCGGGTTCGTGGTGCCGGGGGCGGCATCGTATTCCACGTTGTCGCCGGCCAGAACCAGCGCCACGGCATGGCGCCGCCAGTCGAAGATATTGCCCGGCGCGCCGTGCATGGTGTGTTGCGAAAATACCAGCGCATCGCCCGGCTGCAGCGGCCAGCCCACCACCGGACAGCGGCTGCGCAGTTCGGCGATCGGCGGCATCGGCACCTGTCGGCGGCCCAGCGGATTGTCGGGAATCGCCGACCATTCGTCGTCGACCGGCGCGAATTCCACCGCCCCGCGATGCGAGCCACTGAGAAACCGCATTGTCGTCTCGGCCGGCATCGGGTCGAGCGCCACGTAGAAATTCACCACCTTCGTGCCGCGCACCCGGTGGTACGATCCGTCCTGATGCCAGGGCGTCACCTTGTCGGCCGATCCACCTTCCTTGACGAACGTGTTGGTGTAGTAGAGGCCGACCGTCTTCGAACGCAGCAGCGCCGCCGTATAATCGGGGACCGCGGTGCGGAAGATCAACTGGCGGAACGAATCGAAACGGTCCTGGAGCTGGTATTCGAAATAGAAGAAGTTGGGATCGTCCGGCCCGCCGCCCATTCGCATATGCACCCCGCCCGGCGACTCGACCGCCCGGTCGGCATCGGCACGCATGGCGGCGACCAGCCCGGCATCGGCCGCCCGGCGCAGGCAGACCACGCCATCGGCCTCGTACTGCGTCACGGCGGCTTCCGGCACCGCGCCCAGAGCCGCCATGTCCCAGGACGGCGGTTCGACAAAGTCGCGGTCGATGTCGTTCAGATCCGGTCTCGAATTCCCACCCATGCCTTACGTTCCCGTCATTTTTCCCATTATTCTTCGACTACTCCGCCGCCTCCGCCTCGCGGCACCCCGCCGCATGCTCGCACAGAACGGCGACCAGCCGGTCGATATCCGATTTCAGCCGGTCGTAATTGGCGCTGCGGGCGAAGCTGTCCTCGTCCATGTACAGCGCGCGACTGATCTCGATCTGCAGACTGTGCCGCCCGGCGGCCGGGTCGGCATGCGCGCGCACCAGTTCCACCCCCTTGTAGGGATCGTTTATGGCAACGGCGTAGCCCATGTCTTGCAACGTCTCCTGCACGAGAATGCGGAAGGTTGGGCTGCAGCTGGTGCCGTCACGATCGCCGAGCACGAAATCGGCGCGGCGCCGCGCACCCGCCCGGTCGATTACCAACGGCGCGCTGGCCGCCGGCATGGAATGGCAGTTGACGTGAAACGCCCTGCCGAAGCGCCGATACAGTCGACCCAACTCGTCGGCCAGCGCCGCGTGATAGGGCTGGTGGAAACGGTCGATACGCCGGCGCACCTCGGCGACCTCCAGCTTGCGGTCATAGATCGCCACATCGGGCGGGCAGAGGCGCCAGATCAACCCGTGGCCCAGCCGCGACTTGTCGCTGACGGAAACCGGATCCGGCCAGATGCCTTCGATCAGCTTCGGATCGATGTCGTCGGCGGCGCGGTTGGGATCGACATAGCTGCGGGGAAACCGGGCGACCAGAAGCGTGGCGCCGCGGTCCGGC
>JAHELM010000343.1 GCA_024644185.1 Rhodospirillales bacterium
ACGACAAGCGGATCCTGGTCAATGCCCAGGCCGACGGCAAGCTGCTGGAGGAAATCGCCGGCCCCGATACCGACGGCCGCAACCTTCTGACCCAGGCGGCGGCGGCGATGAAATTGTCGGCGCGCGGCTATCACCGGGTGCTGCGGGTGGCGCGCACCCTGGCCGATCTCGACGGCGCGGAGGCCGTTCGCCGCATCCATATCGCCGAGGCCCTGAGCTACCGAAGGGTCGCGCCGGGGCGGTAGAAAACCCGATGCCGCCGGTCGGCCATCGCGCGGATACCCTGTGGCCACACCCGATTTCCGCGCGCCGATAACCCCATTCATGCGTGCGATTTAACTGGATTTTGCCCCCACGCGGATGCAAATCTGTGGCGCCGCCTTGCGGGAAGGCGGCTTCCGGCGCCATCGAGGCGTCCGGCACCAACAAGCAGAGAGGGAAGTTTCACAATGCTGGCCAATCGTTTCGTACGTCTATCCGTGATTTACGCCTTGATCGGCATGTCGCTGGGTATCGCCATGGCGATCTCGGGCAACCACGACGAGACGCCGACGCATGCCCATATCAACCTGCTGGGCTATGTGTCGATGATGCTGTACGGGCTGTTCCACAAGGCCCATCCGAAGGCCGCCGAGGGCAAGCTGCCGGCGGTGCATTTCTGGCTTTCCAACATCAGCATGGTGGGTATCGGCATCGGCCTCTTCCTGACCTTCGGCGGCATGCCGGAGGCAGAGCCGCTGGCGGCGGTCTCGGCGCTGGCCATGCTTGCCAGCATGGCGATGTTCGCCGTCATCGTGTTCCGCGCCACGAAATAGAACGGGGAATGCGGGAAAACGGGGGCGCGGCGCGGGCCGCGCCCCCTTTTTCGTGCCCTAGCTGCCGACCGGCCCGATCATCCGGCCGAGATCCTTGCCGGCGAAGATGTGGACGTGGAAATGCGGCACTTCCTGGTGCGCGTCGCGGCCGGCATTGGCGAGGATGCGGTAGCCCTTCGCCACCAGGCCGAGGTCGCGGGCGACGGTGCCGACCGCGCGCATGAATCCGGCGATTTCGGCGTCGCTGGCCCGGGCGGTGAAATCGTCCGCGGACACATAGGGCCCCTTGGGGATCACCAGCACATGCGTGGGTGCCTGCGGGGCGATGTCGTGGAAGGCCAGCGCGTGCTCGTCCTCATACGCCTTCTTGCAGGGAATCTCGCCACGCAGGATTTTGGCGAAAATATTGTTCGTGTCGTAAGCCATGGCCACAGCCCCTAATTCTTGCGCGATGCCTTCTCGGCCACGCCGGATTTTCCCTCGCGCGCCCGCAACGCCCGCCAGACGTCTTCCGGCGCCAGACCCCTCGCCGCCCACAAGACCAGCAGATGGTAAAGGAGGTCGGCGCTCTCGGCGGCCAGCGCGGCGTTGTCCTGGGTCAGGGCGGCGATGATCGTCTCGGTCGCCTCCTCGCCCAGTTTCTTCGCGGCCTTGTCCGGCCCGCCCGCCAGCAGCTTCGCCGTCCACGACTCGGACGGGTCGGTGCCCTTGCGCGATTCGATGACCGCGAACAGCCGGTCGAGGATGGTGGCGTCGATCTCGTTCATGGGATTTGCGTAGCAGAAAACCGCGCCGCTGTCAGGCGCCTAAAGCCGCACCGGAATTCCCGCTACCGCCATGTGTTCCTTGGCCTGGCGGATGGTGTAGGTGCCGAAATGGAAGATCGAGGCGGCCAGCACCGCCGAGGCGTGGCCGTCGCGAACGCCCCGCACCAGATGGTCCAGCGTGCCGACGCCACCCGAAGCGATCACCGGCACGGCGACGGAATCGGCCACTGCGCAAGTCAATTCGCAATCGTAACCGTCTTTGGTGCCGTCGCGGTCCATCGAGGTCAGCAGGATCTCGCCGGCACCCGCGGCGGCCATGCGCCTGGCCCATTCCACGGCGTCGATGCCGGTCGGCGTGCGGCCGCCATGGGTGAAGACCTCCCACTTGCCCGGCGCCGTCCGGCGGGCGTCGATCGCCACGACGATGCATTGCACGCCGAACCGTTCGGCCGCCTCGGCGACGAATTCCGGGCGATTTACCGCCGCCGTGTTGATCGACACCTTATCGGCGCCGGCCAGCAGCAGGCGGCGGATGTCGTCGGTGCCGCGCACCCCGCCGCCGATGGTCAGCGGCATGAAGCATTGTTCGGCGGTGCGCGCGGCCACGTCGAGGATGGTGTCGCGATTGTCCGACGAGGCGGTGATGTCGAGGAAGGTCAGTTCGTCGGCGCCGGCCGCGTCGTAGACCCGGGCCTGTTCGACCGGATCGCCGGCATCCACCAGATTGACGAAGTTGACGCCCTTGACGACACGGCCGTCCTTGACGTCGAGGCAGGGAATGACGCGAACCTTCAGCATAGGCGCAGCGCCTCCGCCAGATCGATCCGCCCGTCATAGAGCGCCCGGCCGATGATCGCACCGGCAATCCGCCGTTCGGTGGCCAGCTGCCGCAGATCGGCCAGCGAGGCGACGCCGCCCGAGGCGATCACCGGGATCGGCACGGCGCGGGCCAGCGCGGCCGTGGCCGTCACGTTCACGCCGTCCAGCACGCCGTCGCGATCGATATCGGTATAGACGATCGCCACGACCCCGGCATCGGCGAAGCGGCGAGCCAGATCCTCGACGCCGATATCGGTTTCCTCGGCCCAGCCCTCGACGGCGACGCGGCCGCCGCGGGCATCAATGCCGACGGCGATCTGGCTCGGCCATTTGCGGCAGGCCTCGGCCACCAGACCGGGATTCTTCACCGCGGCGGTGCCCAGGATGACCCGCGTGACGCCGCGCGACAGCCAGTTCTCGATGGTCGCCAGATCCCGGATGCCGCCACCGAGCTGCACCGGGATCGAAATCGCCGCCAGAATCGCCCCGACCGCCGCGGCGTTCATCGGCTTGCCGGCAAAGGCGCCGTCGAGATCGACCAGATGCAGCCACTGCGCGCCGGAATCGCGGAAGGCAAGGGCCTGCGCCGCCGGATCGTCATTGAACACGGTGGCCTGGTTCATGTCGCCGCGCACCAGGCGCACGCAGCGGCCTTGTTTCAGGTCGATGGCCGGATAGAGAATCATGCCGGGGCATCTCCGCTGGCTGTCGGTCCAGGTGTCTCGCCGATCAGGATCTTGTAATAGAACCGGCCCGGAACCCAGCTTCCGTCGGGAAGCCGGGCATAGAGGGGATGCGTTCCCCAGTGTATGTAGCCGAGGTTTTCGTATAGCGCGATGGCCACGTCCTGGGTTTCGCGCACGTCGAGATTGATCATGCCGAAGCCCTCTTCGCGGGCGGTCTCCTCGACCGCCTCGGTCAGCATGCGGGCAAGGCCGTGGCCGCGCGCCCAGGGCGACACGAACGAGCTGGTCAGGATGCAGACCGCGGCCTGCGCCTCGTTGTTGCGGGTCGGCCGGAACAGCTGCGCCGAGCCGGCGATCACCCCGTCCAGCCGGCCGACGAACAGCGACCGGCCGGGAACCAGCAGGACGCCGTTGTAATAGCTCTCCAGCACATGATGCGACGGCGGGGTCAGCCAGCCGAAGCCGCCGCCCGCCTCGATGGCGGAATCGGTCGCCTCGCAAAGCTCGTTCATCTCGCGGCCGCTCAGGGCCTTGATTTCGGCGACGGCTGTCTCGGCCATGGGTTTACGGTCTCCAGGCCATGAAAGCCTCGATGAAGGCAAGGCCGGCGGCCTGGCTCTTTTCCGGGTGGAACTGGCTGCCGATCAGATTGTCACGGCCGACGATCGC
>JAHELM010000344.1 GCA_024644185.1 Rhodospirillales bacterium
GATGGTGGCGTACAGGCGCATCGGGCCGGTTTCCCCGTTACAGAAGCGATTGATCGCGCATGCCAGGATTGCGCAGCGTCGCCCGCAGATAGAGCGTCACCGTCACCAGCATGATGACCACCAGACCGACGGCGACCGCCGAACCGTAGGGCCAGTTGCGCGATTGCAGGAACAGGTCGACCAGCGCGTTGCCGACGAAGAACACCTTGCCGCCGCCCAGCATGGCGGGGATCAGGAATTCGCCCATCAACAGGATGAAGACCAGCATGCAACCGGTCACCACACCCGGCGCCGACAGCGGCAGCGTGATTTGCAGGAAGGTGCGCGTATGGCTGGCGTAAAGATCTTCCGAGGCCTCGATCAGCCGCTTGTCGAGCTTCTCGAGGCTGACATAGATCGGGAACACCATCAGCGGCAGATAGCCATAGACGATACCGATCAGCACCGCGAAGGGCGTGTTGATCAGCCGTATATCGGCAAGGCCGATCCAGTCCAGCAGGACGGGAATGCCGCGGCCGCCGAGGATGAAGATCCAGGCATAGGTTCGGATCAGAAAGCTGGTCCAGAACGGCACGATGACCAGGATCAGCAGATACAGGCGCCAGCGCGGACTGGCCTTGATCGCCAGAAAGTAGGCAAGCGGATAGGCGATCAGCAGGCAGATCAGCGTACCGATCGGCGCCAGCGTCAGCGTATTCTTGAAGGCGGCCCAGCGCGCCGGAAGATTGGCGTACTGGTCCAGCGTGAAGCCAAGCAGATAGCCGCCGGCCGGGGCGCGCTCGCCAAAGCTCATCACCAGGACGACGATCAGCGGCAGGACCAGCAGGCCGAACAGCACGATCGTCGCCGGGGCCAGCATCGCCCCCGTGGTCCAATTGATCTTCATTCTCTCGGTCATAGGCGCTCGGGCATCGCTTCGGCCGGGACGCCGCCCCCTCCCCGCATGGCGGGAAGGGGGTTGCGTTCAGCCGTGTTGTGGCGTGATCGGACGATCAGGCCGACTTGAAGCGGGCGATCAGCTCGGCCCGGTTCGGATCGGTCAGCGTCGCCGCCGCGCCGAATTCCAGCGGCGCCAGCAATTCGGCCGCCGGGTACAGGATCGGGTCGTTCAGGATTTCCTTCGGCAACAGCGCGTTGGTACGGCTGTCGGCCACCGGATATCCATGCGCCAGCACTTCCCGGGCGTTGACCGCCGGGTCGAGCAGGAAGTTGATCAGCGCATAGGCGGCGTCGCGATGCGGGCTGCCCTTCGGCACGGCATAGAAGTCGGACCAGATCTCGCCGCCTTCCTTGCCGAGAACGTAGTCGATCTCCGGCATGTCGTTGTGCAGCTGCTTGCCGTCGCCGGTCCAGGCCATGGCCAGCCAGGCATCGCCGTTACGCATCGGCGGCTGGTAGTCGGAGGTGATGGCGAAGAGATGCGGCTTGACCTTCAGCAGCAGTTCCTCGGCCTTCGCCAGTTCGGCGGTATCCACCGAATTGAACGAGTAGCCGAAATACTTCAGCGCATTGCCGATGGTGGTCAGCTGATAGTCGTGGACGGTCGTCCGGCCCGAATACTTGGTCATGGTCAGGTCGAAGAACTGCTTCCACGAGTTCATCTTGTCGGACACCTTCTTGGTGTTGACGACGTAACCCGTGGTGCCCCAGTCCTTGGGCACCGCGTAGACCTTGCCATTCACCGTGCCGGGCGCGGCGAAGCGCTGGTCGAACGCCTTGGCGTCGTAGTTCGGCAGCTTCGAAAGTTCCAGCGGCTCGATCAGGTCGAGTTCGACATAGGTGGTGATGGTGTAGTTGGTGGGCACGAACACGTCCCAGCCGGTGCCGCCGGCCTGCAGCTTGGCCAGCATTTCCTCGTTGGAGCCGAAGGCCTCCATCTTGACCTTCGCGCCGGTCTGCTCGGCGAAAATGTCGAAGTTCTTCAGGTCGTGATAGTTCGGCCAGGTGGCAAGCGAAACCACATCGCCGATCGCCCCGGCATAGGCCGACTTGATGCCAGCCAGTTCCGGCATTGCCGAGCCGAGGGCCGCGGTGGCCAGGCCCAGGCCGGTGACGCCAAGGAAGTGGCGGCGGCTGACCGAGCCATTGCGGTAGCGCAGCAGTTCCTCGATGAATTTCTGCCGGCTGATCGGCAGATTATCCTTATAGTCCTTGGACATTTCGTACTCCCTCCATGTGAAGAATCGAATGCGGGGCCGGCTGGTTCCTTGCTCTTGTATTATGTGTTTTCCAGGGCCAGGGCGGCGGCATTTCGCCATCCGATCAGGACCTGTTCGCCCGGGTTGAACCCGCCGGTTACGTTTTCGGCGTGCTTGGGGGCACGCACGAGAACCTCGCCGAGGCCCTCGGCCTCGACCAGGTATTCGGTTTGTTCGCCAAGATAGATACGATTGCGGATGCGGGCCTTGGCCTGCACCTCGGCCGCATAGGGGGCGCCGCTTGCCGTGCCGGCGATGAACACCAGTTCCGGGCGCACGGCGATCACCGCCTCGGCGCCGTTTTGCAGCTTGTGCCCGTCTTTCGGATAGCGCCCGGCCAGCGCGAGTCCGGCCGCGGTCTCGATTCTGGCGCCATCGCCGGCGGTGTCGACCGATCGCCCGGCGAAAAAGTTGGTCTTGCCGACGAAATCGGCAACGAAGCGGTTGACCGGTTCGTCGTACAGTTCGGTCGGTCCGCCGGTCTGCACGATGCGGCCGTCCAGCATGATGCAGATGGTGTCCGACATCGACAGCGCCTCTTCCTGGTCGTGGGTGACCAGAACGAAGGTGATGCCGACCTCGCGCTGCAGCGTCTGCAATTCGATCTGCATTTCACGGCGCAATTTGCGGTCGAGCGCCGCCAGGGGCTCGTCGAGCAACAAGACCGTGGGATGGTTGATCAGGGCGCGGGCCAGCGCCACGCGCTGTTGCTGGCCGCCCGACAATTCCCAGATGCGCCGGTTCTCGAAGCCGGACAGGCGCACCAGCGCCAGCATCTCGCCCACCTGCCGCGTCACCGCCGCCTTGTCGGGCGCCGGCGCCCGCTGGCGCAGTCCATAGGCGATGTTATCGAAGACATTCATGTGCGGGAACAGGGCGTAGTGCTGGAACACCATGTTCACCGGCCGCTTGTAGGCCGGCACGCCGACGACGGACTGGCCGCCGATGCGCACCTCGCCCTCGGTCGGTTGCTCGAAGCCGGCGATCAGGCGCAGCGACGTGGTCTTGCCGCACCCCGACGGGCCGAGGAACGAGAAAAACCCGCCGCGCGGGATTTCCAGACTGACATTGTCGACCGCCAGGACTTCGCCGAACCGCTTGGTGACGTTGACGAACTCGATGTCGGCGGGTTTGTGTGTCCGTTCCCCGGTCATCCGATCCCCTGTCCTCTCACTATTACGCGCCGGAACGGTGTGCGCGGCAGGCCGGGATCTATCCCATATAACCTGCCTCTTGACGATTCTGTGGCCAAAGGCGTGATATAGCCCTTGGCCCGGTCACTTTATGGTCGGGGGCAATTCATGTATATATCCCGATGATGATAGTCATCGGGACGTGGTAAGGAAAGTGCCGTATGGCGCAAGCGGCTGGGTGGAATTCGGCGCTGGGCAAGGCGATTGCCGCAATCGGTTCGCAATCCTTCGCCGGCACCGTGGCAGAGGCGCTGCGCGGCCTGGTCCCGTTCGACCACTCGGTCATGTTCGCCTATGCGGGCGATGCGCGGCCGGTCGATCTGTACAACGATTTTCCGACCCCCCAGAAGCGCGTCTTCGT